>DASVGS010000117.1:0-11545 GCA_036379435.1 Ignavibacteriaceae bacterium | reverse complement strand
ATCATTTGCATCCAAAATTGTTAAAACCTGCCACCCGTAAGCTTCAAATCTTTTTGAAACATCATCCGAATACGTTATATCGGTTGAACCATCAATTGTTATTTTATTATCATCATAAAAGAAAACAAGTTTACCTAGCTTTAAATGACCGGCAAGTGAAGCAGCTTCGTGAGAAATTCCTTCCATCAAATCACCGTCACTGCATATTCCCCAAATTCCATGATCAATAATTTTTAGATCATCTTTATTAAAAAGCGCCGCGATATAATCACGTGCAATAGCCATGCCTATTGCATTTGCAAAGCCTTGACCCAGTGGGCCCGTTGTAGTTTCAACTCCGTCAGTGTGTCCAAATTCTGGATGACCCGGTGTTTTACTGTTCCACTGCCTAAAATTTTTAAGATCGTCCAATGAAACTTTATATCCGCTTAAATGAAGTATGGAATACAAAAGCATACTTCCGTGTCCTGCAGATAAAATAAATCTATCTCTGTTTATCCAGCTGGAATTTGCAGGATTGTGTTTCATCGATTTATAATAAAGAGCATAAGCTATCGGTGCCATTCCAAGCGGCATGCCGGGATGACCTGAGTTTGCTTTTTGTACTGCATCAATTGCAAGTGTACGGATAGTATTAATTGAAAGATTTTCTATGTTCATATTTTTAGACCACTTAGATTGGAGTTTAAACAAAAATTAACATTGGCAAGATAACTAAAAGATATAAAAATGTTTTAGTCTTCACAGAACTTTGTAAGTGGTAATAATAATTTAATACATCAAAAATGTGTATGCTGTTATTTAATAATGGCAATCAAATAGCATTAATATTTTATTGTTGAGTCATTGCTTTTTTAAGATCCGCTCTTTAGTTTCAAACCTCATCGGGAAGAAAGACTTTGTAAAAATTTAATTTGTCCACCGCTTTCTTCCAACCTACTTATCTCATATGGCTGTAATTGGCCATTGTCATATTTCATTTTTTATTAATTTTTTAGGAGGCACTATGCAAAAAATCTTTTTCGTTGCAATTTATTTTGCAATGATTTCCACGATTCTTCTTACTCAGTTTGGGTGCACATCTCAGCAGAAAGAAGAGAAAGTTCTTACAAAAGCAGAAATGGTAGAAAGGGGAAAATATCTTGTAGATTTTGGCGGATGTAATGATTGTCATACTTCCAAAATTTTTACTGATATGGGACCTCAATTTGACACAACTCGTTTATTAGCAGGTCATTTTTCTGATCAACCTTTACCTGAGATTGATACAAAAATGATTCAACCCGGTAAATGGATGCTAACAAATTCTCATCTTACAGCATGGGTTGGTCCATGGGGTATGTCTTATTCGGCTAATCTTACTCCGGATAAAGCGACCGGAATTGGAGCGCTTTCTGAAGAGATGTTTATAAAAACTTTACGTGAAGGTAAAATGATGGGAGTTGGTAGACCAATTCTTCCTCCTATGCCTTGGCAGGGAATCGGTGGAACTCTCACAGATGAAGATCTTAAATGTATATACACATATTTAATGTCTATAAAGCCAATCAATAATAAAGTACCGGAACCAACACCACCTGATAAGTTGGGCTCAAGTATGGCAGCTAAATAGATCTATTTTTATAAATATTAAAATACAATAATGATATCTCCCTCTCCTGTTTTGGGAGAGGGATAAATAATGCAATCATCTGGCTCTATCTCATAAATATAATTTGATTTAATTATTATTCTATTTGCACCCTACAAATAACAGATTTGCAAAATTCTATTCATCAATTCATTTTAACCTGCATATTTTAATTAATATTTTAACAATACCTGGAATTAACAATGACTGCTTCAATTAAAAGCAAAGTTGATGGTGAAGAGAAATTCTTTTACTTTTTTTTCTTGCTATTAACTTTTCTTTTTTCACAAAGTTTCCTTTCGTTTGCACAAAACAAACCGCTTACCTTTAATCAGGTTTATATGTTCGGTGAACCTCGAATCTTAAAACCGGTTCCCCGATTAATGGGTTGGTTTGACAGCAATAACTATATTTTACAAAAACGAGATGCAACCACAAGTGCAATTGTAAAAGTGGATGCACAAACCGGCGAAGAAAATATCTTACTTGATTTTAATGAGATCAACTTAAACCTTGATGAAACAGAATTAAGTGCCGAAGAAAATATCGGAATTACAAAAGAATACTCTGGATTGCTTTTTAATAATAATAACGATTTGTTTTTCTATTCCATTCCGCAAAAAAAAGTTACGCAATTAACTTATGATAAGGACAAAGAAGTAAATCCGATGCTTTCACCCGATGGTAAAAAAGTTGCATACACAAAAAACAAAGATCTATATGTGGTTGATGTTGAATCAGCAAAAGAGACAAGATTAACAAATGATGCCAGTGATGTTGTGTATAATGGTTATGCTTCCTGGGTTTATATGGAAGAAATTATAGGACGTTCACTTAATTACCGTGCATTTTGGTGGGCGCCAAATAGTGATATGATTGCTTTCTTGAGATTTGATGATACTCCTGTCCCTGAATTTCCGCTGATTAATTATAACAGTATTCATGGGCAGCTTGAATGGGAACATTATCCAAAGCCTGGTGATGCTAATCCATTGGTCAAAATGGGAGTCGCACATTTAACTTCAAACAATGTTGTTTGGATGGATGAAGATGAAAAGGTTGATCAGTATACTGCCTGGCCTTTCTGGTCGCCTGATTCTAAAAAATTATTTTATCAGGTATTAAATCGTAATCAGGATGATTTACAAATAATAATTGCCGATCCGCAAACGGGAAGCAATAAAATAATTTACGAAGAAAAACAGCCAACATGGGTTGAGTTTTTTGAAGATATAAAAATCTTAAAAAATGATAATGGTTTTATTCTCCGTTCAGAACTTGATGGCTGGAGACATCTTTACTTTTATGATATGAATGGTAATTTGAAAAAACAGTTAACTAAGGGTGATTGGTATGTTTCTAAAATAGTTTTTGTGGATGAAGAAAATGAAAAAATATTTTTTGAAGCGAACAAAGATAATCTTTTGGAAACGCATCTTTATGTTGTTGGATTTGATGGTAAAAATCTGCACGATTTGACAAAATCTTCTGGCACACACAATACAAACGTTTCGCCCGGCGGTAAATATTTTTATGATACATACTCAGATATCAATACTCCTGGTAAAATTGATTTGCTTGACGGCGACGGAACATTAATTAAAAATCTTGCTGCACGTAAATCAAATATTTATGATGAATATAACCTGGGTAAAACCGAATTATTTAAAATTAAAACTGAAGATGGATTTGAGTTGCCCGCAATGTGGGTTCTTCCGCCCGACTTTGATGAAACAAAAAAGTATCCGGTATTATTTTCAGTATATGGCGGTCCGGGTGGAACCGATGTTACAAATTCTTATTCCGCTTACCTGGATAGATATTTTATTTCACAAAACGGTATAATCTATTTTGTTGTTGATCATCGCGGCTCAGCTTACTTTGGCAAAGCAGGAAAAAACTTTCTCTATCAAAATCTGGGCAGATGGGAAATTAATGATTATATAGAAGCAGTAAAATGGCTGAAGACAAAACCGTTTATAGATTCAACTAAAATTGGAATTACAGGCGGAAGTTACGGCGGCTATATAACCTGTATGACACTTACTCTTGGTGCAGATTATTTTACACACGGACTTGCAGAATACTCCGTTACTGATTGGGCACTTTATGATAACGTTTATACTGAACGTTACATGGATTTACCATCAGAAAATAAAGAAGGTTACAAGTACGGCTCTGCTATTACCCATGTAAATAAGTACAAAGGTTTGCTTCGATTAACTCACGGAACATTAGATGATAATTGTCATATGCAAAACACATTACAGCTTGTGGATAAGCTTACAAACTTAAATAAGCATTTTGAGTTAATGATATATCCTAACGAAAGACATGGTGTTGGATTTCCGAAATGGATTCATGCACAAACGGAATATCTTCAATTTTGGTTTAAAAATTTTCTCAACAAAGATTTTGTTAACGAGTAACTGACAGCATAATAAGTTTGTCATTCCCGTGTAAACGGGAATCTGTTTTACTTAAATGATTCCTGCTTTCGTGGGAATGACATATTTATCCTAAACTGTTCTAATCACTCTTCTAAAATGAAAACCATAAACAGCAAGTGTCATTGCCGTTGGAAATTTGCGTGGATATTTCCAAAGACTTACAAAAAACAATTTCCAAAAATATTTTTTACCTTTCTCTATTATTCCCAGCAGCCATAACAATCTTATAAAAGCCTTAAGCTGTTCAAGATTAATAACTTTGGGTGTCCATTCAGGAACATTATATTCTTTTAAAAATATTTTCATGCGCTTATAATATTCTTCCTGGGAATAAATTGTATTAAGCAATCTGCTGTAGCCACGAATAAGATTTTTAAATTCCATTTTAGGAACAAAGTTAATACTTGCATCCATATTATTGCCTGTCCACATCTCAAGCAATCTTCCTTCGCTTTTCAGTCTCTCAAAAAGTTTTGTTCCTGTAGGTGCATTAAGTAATCCAACCATAGCATTTGATATACCGCTTCGCTGTATAAAATTAATCTGATCATCAAATACAGTTTCTTTATCATTATCAAACCCGACAATAAATCCACCTGAAACCAGCATACCACTTCTTTGCAATCGATTTACTGATTCGACAAGATCCCGCTTTAAATTTTGCATCTTGCCGCATTCAATTAAACTCTCATTATTGGGAGTTTCAATTCCCACAAAGATGCTGTTAAAACCGGCTTCAACCATTAATCTCATCAATTCATCATCGTCTGCCAGATTGATCGAAACCTCTGTTATAAAAAAGAAAGGATATTTTTTTTCTTTGGACCACTCAATCAAAGCCGGCAAAGTATCTTCTTTTAACTTTCTTTTGTTACCGATAAAATTATCATCCACAACAGAAATTCCTCCGCGCCAGCCAAGTTCATACAAACGATCTAACTCAGTTATAAATTGTTCTGTACATTTTGCCCGGGGTTTTCTTCCGTTAAGCATTGTAATACTGCAGAACTCACAATCATACGGGCAGCCGCGTGAGTATTGCATGCTCATAGAAGCATATTTTTTCATATCCAGTAATTCCCACATTGGTACGGGAGTTAGTGCCACATCCGGAAATTCATTGGATTGATATACTTTTTTTGGATTTCCATTTTTTAAATCATTTAAAAATTGAGGAAGTGTTATTTCTGCTTCATTTAAAATAAAATGATCAACACCTAATAAATCTTTGTATTGTGTGGTACAAAGCGGACCGCCGGCCACAACTTTTACTTCCAGCTTATTACATCTTTTTACAATTTCTCTAAAAGATTTTAAATGAATATTCATTCCGCTCAAAAAAACATAATCAGCCCATAGGATATCTTTATCTGTTAGGTTGGATACATTGAGATCTATAAGTTTTTTGTTCCATTCTTTGGGCAGCATAGCGGCAACAGTTATTAAACCAAGAGGAGGTTCTGCGGATTTTTTGGAAACGAATTTTAGTGCTTCTTTAAAACTCCAGAACGTTGATGGTGTTTCAGGATATATCAGTAGTGCTTTCAACGTAATTTCCTTTATAATTTTACATATCAAATTTGTATAGAATATTAACACACATTTGTAAAAGAATTGTAATTAAGATTTTTTAAGATTTGATGTTGTAATAAATATGATTGATATTTGTTAATAGTTTTAGAAATGAAATTAAGAATTTACCATATTTTTTTTCTCCTTATTAACTCAATGTCATCCTGAGCCTGTTTAAGGATGACTAACTGATTTATAAACTGTTGCTCTTCGACTGGCTCAGAGTGACATTGATCAAAGTAAAATCGTGACACGCAGAAGACATTCATTTGTTTACAACCTTGTAATATTTGTGCTTGCACAGCTTGTTTGGCTTGCAGTGCTTTTACTGTGGATATACTGGTATGTTTCAAACAATATTATTTTTGAACAGGTTGGAGAAAAAGTTGCCCCGCAAATAGTTTATGATGCTCCGAGTGTTTTTCCGTTTGTTGGTGGAATTGTTTTACTTACGGGATTGTCTGTAAGTCTTGTGCTAATTTTCAGACACTTAAATATCCAAATAAAATTAAATGCTCTTTATGATAACTTTATTGCAAATGTTACGCACGAGCTAAAATCACCTCTTTCTTCAATTCAACTTTACCTGGAAACTTTAAACTCACGCAATGTGCCGGAAGAAAAAAGAAAAGAGTTTTATGAGGTTATGATGCGCGATTCTGAGAGATTAAAAAATCTGATAAACTCGATTCTTGAAATTGCTGTAATGGATAAGAAAAAAATGAATAAACAGTTTGATATTTATAAGGCGGATGAAACCATAAAAAAAATTATTGTGGAATCAGCGGAGCAATTTCAATTGAAAGATAATATTATCAAATTTAGCGGAGATGCCGGGTGTGATGTTCTACTTGATAGAAATTCCATCAAAACTGTATTTGATAATCTTGTGGATAACTCAATTAAGTACAGTGTTTTGCCGTTGGAAATTTGGATAAAATTTAAACGCAACTCTAAAAAGGTTGAAATTGAATTTTCAGACAATGGAATTGGTATTCCGCATGAAGAAATAAAAAAAATCTTTCAAAAATTTCATCGGATATATGACAAAGATATACCCAATGTTAAAGGTACCGGGTTGGGATTATATGTTGTTAAAGAGATAATTAAAAATCATAAAGGTAAAATTTTTGCCGCCAGTGAAGGAAAAGGTAAAGGATCAAAATTTAAAATAGAACTGCCCGTTTATGTGGAAAAGAAAAAATCCTTAAAGCAAAACAAAAAGAGTGTTAAAAATGAATGATGCACAAACAGTAAACCCTAAAATTTTACTTGTAGAAGATGAAGAAAACCTTGCACGCGGCCTGGAATATAATCTTTCTGAAGAGGGTTATATTGTTACACTTGCTAAAGATGGCAGAGAGGCAATAAAATTATTTGATGAAAATGAATTTGATTTAATAGTTCTGGATATAATGCTTCCCTATTTCAATGGATTTGAAATTGCAAAACACGTTAGAGACAAACATCCGCAAATGCCAATATTAATGTTAACGGCAAGAACACAAATTGAAGACAAAGTTAAGGGTCTTGAAATTGGTGCAGATGATTATTTAACAAAACCTTTTCATTTAAAAGAATTGCTGCTTAGAATAAAAGGAATGCTTAAACGAAAAAGCTGGTATCAAAAGGTTGTGATTGAAAATCCAATTTATAAATTTGGTAATAATGAAATTAATTTTGAAAATTTAAGATGTATCCATGGAAAAAAAGAGTTTCAGCTGACATCTTATGAAGCTATGATTATTAAATACCTGATTGAAAACAAAGATAAAGTTGTAACCCGCAAAGAACTTTTGGAAAATGTTTGGAATATGAATCCCGAAGTTGAAACCAGAACTGTAGATAATTTTATTGTACGATTAAGAAAATATTTTGAAGACGATCCTTCAAATCCCAAATTTATTGTAAGTGTAAGAAGTGCTGGTTATATTTTTCAATCCTGATTTTAGTAAGTTATAATCTAAAATAGTAAACAATCATTTAAGAGTAATTTTTTAAAGGCATTATGAATAGATTAATCCCAATTAAAAAGAAACAGGACATTTCAGAAAAATATCTTAACACGCCAATCGGATTGTTACTTGAGTATCATAATCTTAATCTAAATTTTGAAACATATTCCAGTGCCAAGTTATTGATTGGAATGTGTATGGATAATCGGAAACATCTTAACATACCCGATAATTTTGCTTTTATAATCCGTACCGGCGGTGCAAATTTACGTTACAGTGAATTTAAAGTTTCGTTTGCTATTGCAGTTGGCGGGGTAAAACACATCGCTCTAATAGGTCACAGTAACTGCGGTATGGTAAACCTTGCCTCAAAGAAAACTCAATTTATAGAAAAACTTTCTGAAAATGGTGGATGGACTTTAGAACAAGCAGAGGAACACTTTAATAATTATGCTCCAATGTTTGAGATAAATAATGAAATTGATTTTATACTAAGTGAAACATCAAGACTCCGTCTTCGTTATCCAAAAGTGATCATTGCGCCGATGTATTACAGAGTGGAAGATAATCTGCTTTACTTAATAACAGAGTAACTGATGGCAAGTATTGGTATTAATTTCTAAACCAATATTTTGTTTCCGCATTGTTAAATGCGATATTGATTAAAAAAGACAAGCAATAATTATTTGATAAAATATTTTCAGAAAGGAAATTCTATATGAAGAATTTTTTGATATCGTTTTTAATCATTGTTTTTCTGATTGGATCCGGCTCATCAATATTTGCCCAGTGGTCCAGCAATCCCGCATCTAATCTTGCCATATGTGATACCACAGGAGAACAGGCGCTTGCAAAAATTGGTTCAACCTCCGATGGCGGATGTTATATTTCCTGGTTTGATAACAGAAGCGGAAGTTATGCTGTTTATCTTCAGCGGTTGGATCCTCTTGGAAATAAAATGTGGGCTCCGGGCGGATTATTAATTAGTAATAATCCGCAATCATCATCTCTTGTAGATTGGGATTTAATGGTTGATGCTAATGATAATGCTATTATCGCTTTTACAGATACCCGGAATGCCGGAAATCTTAATCCATTTGTTTATGCTGTTGCACCAAATGGTACCTTTCTTTGGGGAAATAACGGAATAGATTTAAATCCCACTTCTGATTTTCAGGCAAATCCAAAACTTGCATTAACTGATGATGGCAATGTTGTTGTTGCATGGATAATTGCTGCCACAAGATACCAGGTTGGATTACAAAAAATTTCTCCGGCAGGTGCAAAACTCTGGGGCACAAATCCAATTATACTTCAATCCGCTACAGAAGGTTATAATTATCCTGATGTTGTTACTTCCGATAGCGGCGGTGTAATTCTTTTTCACACTGCTACAACCGGAAATTTTCCTGCTCAGGTAGTAAAACTAAGAGCAAAAAAGATCACTTCGGCTGGTGCTGTTAGCTGGAATGTTAACGTTCAGGATTTAGGTAAGATTGCCGCCTTTTCAGTACCTAAAGTTTATTCAGATAATAACAATGGCGGACTGATTGCATGGCACGATGATCGCGATAACAATTCTTTACAAAGTGCGTTTGTACAAAGAGTATCTTCCAGCGGTTCAATTTATTTCCCTGTTAATGGAGCCGAAGCTTCTCTAATGCCAAACAGGCATAAATTTAATCCTGTTTGTGCTTTTGATAATGCAACCAATGAAACTTATGTTTTCTGGATGGAGACAGAACCAAATCAGAATCAAAATGGAATAAGCGGACAGAAGCTTTCCTTAAATGGAACAAGACAATGGACGGACAATGCAAAAATATTTAAAGATTTAAGTGTCGCTTTTACTGCCTCCATAAGCTATTTAACATCAGAGATGGGAAACGGCAGAGCTTATTTATTTTATCTTGAGGGAGATGGTGCCGGACAGAATGATAAGGTTGAAGGATTTGCCTGCGATGCAGCCGGAAACTTTTTATGGCCGGGTAATTTTACAATTTTATCCAATCCTACCAGCGATAAATTGCAATTGGTTTCTACCGTTGATGTTTACAAAAATTGCAAACTTGCCTGGGGCGATGATCGCCTGGATGGTGCCGGTATTTATGGGCAGGATATTAATCCCGATGGACAACTTGGTAATTCAATTGTGCCGGTTGAATTAACTTCATTTACTGCTAATGCTTCTAACAACAACGTTACATTAAACTGGATTACTGCCACCGAGCTTAACAACTCAGGATTTAACATTGAACGATCTGTTATTTCGAATGAAGTAAAAAATCTTAATTGGCAAACAATTGGTTTTGTTAATGGTAATGGTACAACTTCAGAATCACACACATATTCTTTCTCGGATAATAACTTATCTACAGGTAAATACATTTATCGATTAAAGCAAATAGATTTTGATGGTAGATTTACTTATTCAAATGAAGTGGAAGTAGATTTGGGTGTGCCGCAATCATTTTCTTTGGAACAAAATTATCCAAACCCATTCAACCCATCTACAAAAATTAAGTATACAATCCCGAATGTCGCCCTGAGCGGAGTCGAAGGGTCTCGAGTAGTTCTAAAAGTTTATGATTTACTTGGAAATCTGGTATCCACACTGGTTAATGAAGAAAAACCTGCCGGAAATTATGAAATCAACTTTAATGCATCTTCATTAACAAGCGGTATTTATTTTTACACAATACAAGCCGGTAGTTTTACAGATACAAAAAAGATGACTCTGCTTAAATAGTTCCAAACATCTATACATAATATTTCAAAAAGGGCGATTTAATAAATCGCCTTTTTGTTTCATTTGTCATTCCTGTAAATGCGGAATTATTTTTCTTTAAACCGGTCTGTAATCACTTGAAATATTATTCTGCCATTGTATATTAAGTGTAGAAATAAAAATGAGGCAAAAACTATGAGCAAAACTATTAACAAAAAAAATGTTCTATCACCGGAACAAATTGATAAACTAATTACCACGCTAAAAACCCGCTTTGAAAAAAACACTAACCGCCACAAAAGTATTGAATGGAAAAACGTTGAGGCTAATCTAATAAAGAATTCTGGAAAACTCTGGTCACTTGACGAAATGGAAAGAACCGGCGGTGAACCTGATGTTGTTGGCTATGATAAAAAATCTGGTGAATATATTTTTTATGATTGCTCTGCGGAAAGTCCTTCTGGAAGAAGAAGCCTTTGCTATGATGCAGAAGCCCTCGCATCAAGAAAGGAAAATAAACCAAAAGACAGCGCTGTAAATATGGTAAATACGATGGGTATCGAAATATTAACAGAAGAACAATACCGTGAGTTGCAGAAACTTGGTGCGTTCGATCTTAAAACTTCCAGCTGGATTAAAACTCCTGATAACATCAGAAAACTTGGTGGAGCAATTTTTTGCGACAGACGTTATGATACTGTGTTTACTTATCACAATGGCGCAGAATCTTATTACGCTGCGAGAGGTTTCCGTTGTGTTCTAAAAGTTTAAAGTCTTGCATTGTCATTCTCGCCCCGATCTTCATCGGGATAAACTCCAGCGGGAATCTTACAGTGAATAAATATTCCTGTAATTCAGCAAAGGATTATTAAGAGTAACTGAAATTAATAAATATTTAAGGAGGCTTATGAACAAAGAAATAAAAGCATATAACAGCAAACAATCTGCTGAAGATAAAAAGATATGCAACACTCTTGCTGAAGAAATTGATAATAACCTAACCGAAGCAGAAAGTAAAATCTGGCATGCTCATCCCGTTTGGTTTTTAGAGGGCAACCCTGTTGTTGGTTACAGTAAACAGAAAGCCGGTATCCGTTTAATGTTCTGGAGCGGTGCAAGTTTTGATGAAGAAAATTTAGAACCCGGTACCGGAAAATTTAAAGATGCTTCAATATTTTACACTTCTGTTGAGCAAATTAAAGTTAAAGAT
>DASVGS010000116.1:0-2084 GCA_036379435.1 Ignavibacteriaceae bacterium | reverse complement strand
TCATCTACAATTAAAATATTGGATGAAGCAATTGGTAATGTAAAAATAAATTCGGTTCCCTTTCCGTATTCACTTTCAACAGATATTGTTCCACCATGCTTCTCAATAATTTCTTTAACAAGTGATAATCCCAAACCGCTTCCTTTTTCACCGGCAGTACCCTCTGATGTGAATTTTGCATCAACACTAAAAAGTTTTGAAAGATCATCCGCTTTAATTCCAACACCGGAATCTTTAACAATAAATTTTACAAATCGTGAAGTGGTTACAGATTCATTGGATATGCTGATAAGTCCGCCGCGGTTAGTAAATTTTATCGCATTTGAAATTAGATTATTAAAAACCTGTATGATTAAACTTTTATCCACAAATAGATAAAGCGGATGATTTATATTTGATAAGACTTCAATTCCTTTTTGTATTGCTGAACCCGAAAGTGCATTAATTGAATCTGTGACTATTTTCGAAACATCAATTTTTTGAGGCTCAAATTTTATTCGTCCTGTTTGCAATCTTGTCCAATCCAAAAGTGAATTTACAAGTGCAAGCATAGAGCGTGAAGATTCCTGAATATATTTTACGTATTGTTTACGTTCATCTTCGGTAAGTTCATCATCATTAGCAAGAAGATCAGCAAATCCTAAAATTGAACTAAAAGGTGTTCGCAAATCGTGAGAAATTATTGAAATAAAACGATCCTTTGTTTCATTTAACTTAATAAGATTTTGTGTGGATTTTTTTAATTCCTCCTCAGCACGTTTTCTAAACGTAATATCGCTTACCAACCCAAATATTTTTTGTATTCTTCCGGTGCCTGATCTTACAAGATTGATTTTAGCTCTTACCCAAACAATGTTAGCCTGTTTATTTATTATCCTGAATTCAAACTCACCTGAAAGTTGAATACGGCTTTTCATAAGGCTGATGAGCTTAGGTTTTATTAAAGCAAAATCACTCGGGTGAATTGCTTTAAGAAACAATTTGGAATCTGTTAAAAATTCTGTTTGTGTGTAGCCGGTTACTTTTTGGATTGAAGAAGTGCAGAATATGGGCCTTAATGCCAATCCAATTCTTTCAAATGTAAAAAGAAAATCATCAATATTTTCTGTAATGTTTCTGTACTTCTCTTCGGATTCTCTTATTGCACGCTGAGTACGGATTCTTTCGGTAACATCCCGCGCAATCATTACAACATAATTTTTATTTTCAGAATCAAAAGTTCCAATTGAGAGTTCAGTATGTATATTGCTGCCGTCTTTTTTCTTTCCAAGAAAATCAAATTTTGAAGGTATTACTTTTTTTCTTTCCAGCAATCTAAAATATTCAGCAAATTTAATTATATCATCGTTGGAAGCTAATTCTATTAACTCTTTATTAATCAGATCTTCGGTATTAGTGTAACCAAATATTTTTGCAAATGCAGTATTTGCAATAATAATTCTTCCTTCGCAGCCTAATGCAATACCATCCAATGCAGAGTTTACAAGTGAGTAGTAAAGATCTTTTTCAAACGAACTCTGCTTTTGTTCGTTTGATTCTGAAAGAAAACAACTGAAAAACTGAGTATTACCCTGATTATCTTTTGATGTATGGAATGTACAATGAAACAAATTAGAATTTTTGGATTTATTAGTAAGCGGAAGATCAATGGTTATGATTTCATTGCCGTCAAAATTTTTAAAATCAAAATTATTGTTTTTTAAAAAAGCAGTTTCGATTAAGTCATAAAAACTTTTAGATAGCAATTCTTCTTCATTATATCCCAGCACTTTTTGAAAAGTGTTATTAATAAATAATATCTGTCCATCTTTGTCAATATTACAAATCATCATCGGAACATTGGAACTGATATCCTGCAGGCCCTTTAATGATAACTTTAATCCCTCTTCAAAATTAATTTTATCTGTAATATCGATGCTTTTTACGACCATCGTTTTTTGTTTTTCATCGAGAAAGGTAAAATAAGTTTCGTATGTTTTTTTCTCCCGGTTCTTATCAAAATACGACAATATTAATTTGTAAATATCTTTCTCAAGTAATTTAGATCTGATAGAATCCAGAAAGCTTTCTGATAAAATACTTAC
>DASVGS010000115.1:0-2897 GCA_036379435.1 Ignavibacteriaceae bacterium | reverse complement strand
TCAAGGATTTGTTTCTGCATCCGGCGCTATCATAACAGCCATGAATTTTATGTCTTTTGTAATTATTGGAATTATAATGCTTGTACTTGCAAACACTATGATAATGGCAGCAAGAGAAAGAACACGTGAATATGCAGTTCTAAAAACCTTAGGATTTTCAGCATTTCATTTAGTTGGATTGATTTTAGGTGAATCATTGGTGATAGCATTAATTGGCGGCGGGCTTGGCATCACATTAACTTACCCGATTGTTGCAGGATTTGAACAAGCGATGCCAAAAGGATTTTTTCCATTTTTCTTTATCGAACCAATTACAACAATAATTGCCATGAGTGCTGCAGTACTGATCGGGATACTTGCTTCAATCTTTCCAATTCAGAGAGCACTTAAAACAAATATTGTTGATGGTTTTAGATTTGTCGGATAAAATATGAATCGTCATTGCAAGTCACATTTGTGACGAAGCAATCTATTTAATTAGCAGATTGCTTCACGTTATTTGCAATTACAAAACGAATATAAATTATGAAAATACCATTTAAATATACTTTTAGAAATTTCAAGGCAAGAAAGCTAACTGCAATAATTACAATATCAGGTATTGCAATGGTTGTATTTGTTTTTGCTGCTGCTTTGATGATGGCATATGGTGTTGAAAAAACTTTAGTCTCAACTGGGTCAGCTGAAAATATTAAAATTCTTCGTCAGTCATCTCAAGGAGAAATAAGCAGTATCATTGATGGCGATACACAAAATATAATTCGCGCACTTCCACACATTGCAAAGGGAAGTGATGGAAACCTTTTAATTTCTGCTGAGCCTGTAGTAATAATTAATCTTACTATAAAAAGTGGCGGTGTAAGTAATGTTACTGTTCGCGGTGTTTCTCAGCCGGTTTATCAACTTAGAGAGCAAGTAAAATTGGTGGAAGGAAGATTATTTAATCCTTCCTTAAGAGAATTAATCGTAGGTAAATCAATTGAAAGCAAATTTGCTGGTGCTCAAATCGGAAGTAAAGTAAAATTTGCAGGCGATGAATGGGAAATTGTTGGATTGTTTGAAGCTGATGGAAGTGGTTTTGAATCTGAGATGTGGGGTGATTCACAACAATTACTAAATGCATTTAACAGAGCATCGAGCGTGTCAACTTTAACTTTAAAGTTAGATGATATGGCTAACTTTGAAGAATTTAAAAGAGCCTTTGAGACGGATAAAAGATTAAAAGAGTTCGAACCAAAAATCGAACAAAAATATTTTGAAGAACAATCAGAAATTTTGGCAACCTTTATTAGAGTGTTAGGAATATTTATAACTGTAATATTTAGTTTTGGTGCTACAATAGGCGCAACTATTACAATGTATTCTGCAGTTGCAAACAGAACCGTAGAAATTGGTACGATGCGTTCATTAGGATTTAGCAGAAGAAGTATACTTACTGCTTTTCTTTTTGAAGCATTACTAACCTCATTGGTTGGTGGGATTATTGGATTGTTTATTGCATCGTTCTTACAATTTTTCTCAATTTCAACATTAAACTGGAATTCATTCGCCGAACTTGCATTCTCATTTTCTCTGTCGCCATCAATAATTATTTCATCTTTAATTTTTGCATTAGGAATGGGTGTGCTGGGTGGATTTTTCCCCTCGGTACGTGCAGCCAGATTGAATATTGTTAAAGCTTTAAGAGCAGGTTAAGACATTTAGTCCACCTTAAAGTCTAAATTAAAATATTATTCCAATGCGGAACTTAATATTTTGTGAACTGGAATAAATGGAGGTGGCTTTCAATTTGATTCTTAAAGTAATTGACGTAATGATTTTAAGTGTGAGTCAGCTTTAAGATGCATTACACGAGTAACTTATCTAGCTGTCTTTTTAATTCTTCTTTTGCAGACTTTGCTTGTTTAAAAATCAAATCAGATTTCACAAAATCAAAAACTCTTACATCATAAATTTCAGGTCTGATATATATATCAGGTTTAAGAAATTTTAATCTCTCCTTAATTATCGAGTTCTGCATCGTTTGATATGTTGTGAAAACAGAATCAAAAGTTGCAGGAATTTCATCATCATTTTGCGTTTTAACTGCAGTTACATCAATAGCAATTGTAATATCACATTTATCTTTAATTAAATCATACGGTAAAGGATTAACTGCTCCGCCATCGATCAAAATCCTGTTCTTTATTTTCACCGGTGTGAATAATCCGGGAAGAGAGTAGCTGGCTTTGATGGGATTAATTAAATCTCCTTTATCAAAAACCACTTCTTCTTTTTTCCAATAATCAGTTGCAACAATCTTTAAAGGGATTTTAAGTTCTTCAAACCTTGAAACTTTAAGATGTTTTTTCATATAAGTTTGAAATTTCTCACCTTTAATGAATCCGGATTTAATGAATTGGGGATCGAAAATTGTAAACATCTTTACAATATCAGATTTTAGCAGAAAGGTAAAGACCGAATCACTTTTTGGATTGATAAGCTGATTAAGAATTTCACGCATTTCTTTTGAGGAAAATCCAGCAGCATAAAATGCTCCGACAACAGAACCAATACTTGAACCTGAAATTATTGATGGTTTAAGACCTAACTCATCTAAAGCTTCGATCATTAATAAATGTGCAATTCCTCTTGCGCCACCAGCCCCGAACGTTATTCCTATTCTCATTTGGAGTCCACCTTTGGGGTGGCCTCCAAGTTGAAAATAAAATCAAACTTCTCCGCTTTAGTTAAGGAAAAAAACTTAAACTTTTCATTCGTTGAAATAAAACGGTAAAGGAATTCTTTGTTGACTAAAGTTCCTGTTCTTAAACCTGCATAATCTCTGTAGCTGGAAAATTCCCAATCCTCAATTTTATTCACAAGTTGTCTTCTTAGAGGGTTTTGATGAATATAAT
>DASVGS010000114.1:0-16198 GCA_036379435.1 Ignavibacteriaceae bacterium | reverse complement strand
TTAAAAACAACAAGCCGGTAAAATCAGAAGTAACAATTCCTGTTATGTTTAAGTTGTCTTAAAATTTACACACCCCTTTTTAATTCCCCTCTCGAGAGGGGAAAAGAAGGGGTGTGTTGTAAATTTCTCCCCTTGAATGCCCGCTATTAATTACTATTTTTAAGCTATGATAAAGAAAATTCTTATAATATTTCTATTTGCTTTTACAGCTCTTGCACAGCAGAATCAAATGGATCAGAACCAGTTTATGCTAGCAGAAGGTTATGAGCAAAAAGGTGATTTAAATAAAGCAATTGAAATAATTGAAACCCTGAACAAAAAAGATCCAGGTAATATTCAGTATTTTAACAAACTTAATTCACTCTACCTGCAGTTAAAAAAATATGATGAATCGGTTGCACTGATTAATTCGAGGATTAAAATCAATCCACAGGATCTTAGTTTATATGGTATGCTCGGTTCTACTTATTACACAGCAGGTGATTTAAACAACGCATACAAGGTTTGGGATGAAACAGCGGAAAAGTTTAAAACAAATCAGATGTCATATCGTATAATTGCTAACTATGCAATTGAAAAAAGAGATTTTGAAAAAGCCATTGAGTATTTGAATCAAGGGAAAGAAATTTCCAAAGATCCGTATTTATACTCTTATGATCTTGGGGAATTGTATCAGATTACAATGCGCTATCGTGAAGCGGCTAAGGAATATTGCGATTTGATCAAAGCAAACCCATCACAGTATCAGCAAATAGAAAGTAAAATTCTTTCATACTCAAACAAACCCAATGCTCTTAATGAAACAATTCAGGTGGTAGAAAAATATAAATCTGATAACATCAGTTTCTTTTATCTGCTTGCAAGATTATATGTGGAAAAAAAGAATTATGAAGAAGCATTTAATCTTTATAAGGATATTGATAAAAAGCAAAATACAAATGGTGCCGGTCTGCTTTCGTTTGGTGATTTTGTTTACCGCGATGGCGAGTATAAGATTGCCTTGGAGGTTTTTAAATTTTTTATTGATAATTATAAAGATGAGCAAAATATATCTCTTGCAAAACTTGGATTTGCAAAAACACAGGAGGCACTTTTTATACAAAAATATAAAGCAGCTAACCCCGAATGGAAAACATTTTACACTCCCGCCGTTGTTGATGCAAATGAAATTGAACCGGTTATAAATGCTTATCAGGAAATAGTTAGAATATATAAAAATTCTGAAGTGGCAATTGAAGCAAATCTAAGAATAGGAATTTTACTTCTACATTATCGAAATGATGTTAACGAAGCTGAAAAAAATTTTAAGTTAATTACAGAAGATTTTCAGATGTCAAAGTTCGCATCTCTTGCTTTTATAGAACTTGGAAATATTAAAATTGAACAAGCTAAGCTGGATGAAGCTGAAAAATATTTTCAATCTGTAATCAAACTTACACGTGCAAATACTGATGATAAAAGCTATTCAAGCTATCAGTTGGCACGAATATTTTCATTTAAAAATGATTTTAATTCGGCGCGCAAAAATCTGAGCAACGTACTTGGCAATTTAAAAGATAATATCGCTAATGATGCCATAGAATTTTCCATCTTATTGAACACGGCGAAGAATGATTCGTCTAATCTTTCGGTTTATTGCAAAGCCGAGTTTTTATCTGAACAAAAAAGATTTGATGAAGCGAAAGAACTATACCTGCAGCTTGCTCAAAATCCACAAGCTTTTGTATTTCATTCAATTGCTAAATTAAGAGCAGCACAAATGTTGATTGCGACTAATGCATATTCGGCTGCAATTGCTGATCTTTCTGTAATTGTTGATGAAGGCCCTAAAAACATTTATGCGGATAAAGGCTTATATTTGCAGGGTCAGATTTATCAGTTTGGATTAAATGATTCAGAAAAAGCCGTTAAATCTTATGAGGATTTGCTTGCCAAATTTCCTAAATCTTTATATCTGGATCAGGCAAGACAAAACATAATTGAGTTAAAGAAAAAATTAAGTTAGGATTTTAAATGTCTAAAAAACCAGGACAAAAAATAGTTAAGTGCTCTTTCTGCGGAAGAGATGGAAATGAAGTGGGAAGTATGATTGCCGGACCTGATGTTTACATTTGCGATATTTGTATAGGAAGCAGTGTTGATATCTTAAAAAACAATCTTGCGGCATACAGTAATCAGAAACAGGGTAAATGGAATCAGCACACACCAGAAACAATTAAAAAAGCACTTGATGAATATGTTATCGGTCAGGAAAGAGCAAAGAAAGTTTTAGCAGTTGCTGTTTATAATCATTACAAACGGATTGGATCCCGCACAACATTTTTTGAACTTGATGATGTTGAAATTGAAAAAAGTAATATCCTTTTAATAGGACCAACCGGAGTTGGCAAAACGTTACTTGCACAAACACTTGCAAAAACTCTGGATGTTCCTTTTGCAATTGCAGATGCTACAACATTAACAGAAGCAGGTTATGTCGGCGATGATGTAGAATCGGTACTTGTTCATTTATTGCAAGCTGCTGATTACAATCTTGAGCGTGCACAAAAGGGAATTGTTTACATTGATGAGATCGATAAGGTTGCACGTAAAAGTGAAAGTACATCAATTACGCGTGACGTTTCCGGCGAGGGCGTACAGCAGGCGTTATTAAAAATTTTAGAAGGAACAATCGCGGGAATTCCGCCCAAGGGAGGAAGAAAACATCCCGAACAAAGTTTAATAAATCTAAACACAAAAAATATTCTGTTTATTGTGGGTGGTGCCTTTGATGGAATTGATCGGATAATTGCAAGAAGACTTAATGAAAATAGAATGGGCTTTGCATCAGAGTTAAAAGCAAAAACAAAAGAGGATGATTTAATTTCTCACATTCAGCCGGAAGATCTTTTAAAGTTTGGATTGATCCCTGAATTGATAGGAAGATTACCCGTTGCAGCACCTCTTCATCAACTAACAGAAGAAGCAATGCATAATATTTTAACCGAGCCAAAAAATGCAATTATTAAACAGTATAAAAAGCTCTTTTTGATGGAAGGTGTTGAGCTTGAATTTGATCCATTTGCAATTGATGTAATTGTAAAAAAAGCAATGGAAAGAAAAACAGGTGCACGTGCATTGCGCAGCATTGTTGAAGATTTTATGATCGATATTATGTATGATCTGCCAAACAAAAAAGATGTTGATAAATGTATTATCACCAAAGATGCCGTTGAAAAAAATACGGAGCCGATATTTATAAAGAGTGATGTTAAGTCAGCATAATTATTTTAGCTTTTTAATAACAGTATTGTCAGTCTGAGCTTGTAGAAGACTGATATTTTTTAAGTCACACTTCGACAGGCTCAGTGTGACAAATGGTTTCGTCATCAAACAATTCTTATTATTAAATGATTAGGAACTTACTCAAAATACTCAGCTCCGTTATTCTAACTTCGTCTTTCCTTTTATCCCAAAACAAAATCCTTATCCCAATGGATCTTACCCAAACGGATCATCTTAAGGCATACGGAATAACTTTTCACGCTTTGGAGGACGGTTTAAAAGCGGATTGGCTTTTAAACTATCGTGGCGGATCATTTATGATTGATCAATCTGATAAAATAGTTTCTGAATGTTTGCTTAATGAAGTTTTGTTTGAACAAATTAATCTTAGTCAGGCTGCACAGATTTATGCCGAAGTACAGAGTGAAGATAATAATATGGATGTTGTAAGATTAGAAAAGGCACCTAGAATTGCTGTTTACGTACCCCCCGGATTTCAACCGTGGGATGATGCTGTAACTCTTGCACTTGAATATGCGAACGTTAAATATGATAAAATATGGAATGATGAAATTTTGCGTGGTGATCTGGAAAAATATGACTGGATTCATTTGCATCACGAGGATTTTACAGGGCAGTATGGAAAATTTTATGCAAGTTTTAGTAATGCACAATGGTATATCGATCAGCAGATAATGTATGAGAACGATGCAAAGAAAAATGGATTTAGCAAAGTGTCTGATATGATGAAAGCTGTTTCACTTACAATTAAAAATTTTGTAGGGCAGGGCGGATTTTTATTCGCAATGTGCAGTGCAACAGATTCATATGATATTTCTCTTGCTGCAGAAAATGTTGATATATGTGCACCTGTTTTTGATGGAGACGCTGCTGATCCTGATGCACAAAGCAAACTTGATTTTTCCAAAACATTTGCGTTTCAGAATTTTAAGATTGATATGAATCCTTATGTATATGAATACAGCGATATTGATATACAACCTGCTGAAATCGGATTGGAGCAAAATGATTATTTTACTTTGTTTGATTTTTCTGCCAAGTATGATCCTGTTCCAACCATGCTAACGCAGGATCATGCAAATGTTATAAAAGGATTTATGGGACAAACAACAATGTTTAGAAAAAGTCTTATCAAAAATTCCGTTATCATTATGGCTGAAAGACCGGGAACAGACCAGGTAAAATATATTCACGGAAATTTTGGAAGGGGAACATTTACGTTTTATGGTGGTCACGATCCCGAAGATTATCAGCACGCAGTTGGTGATCCACCAACAGATTTAAGTTTGCATAAAAATTCCCCCGGTTACAGATTAATTTTAAATAACATTTTATTTCCTGCAGCGACAAAAAAGAAGCAGAAGACATAGCATTATGAAAACAATTAAAATCAAAAACAGCAAAAAAGAAATTCCAATTGGTAAAATAGTTTGTGTTGGCAGAAACTATGCTGAGCACGTTCACGAGCTTGGGAATGTTATTCATGAAAAGCCGGTTGTGTTTTTAAAAACAGTTTCATCTGTAATTTATTCAGGCGATCAAATTATATATCCATCATTTTCAAATGATATGCACCACGAAACTGAACTGGTTTTACTGATTGGTGAAAACATAAAAGATGCAGATCTTGAAGCATCAGAAAGAGCAATTGCTGGATATGGGATCGGTCTCGATATGACTCTGCGTGATGTTCAATCTGATTTGAAAAAGAAAAGCCATCCGTGGACAATTGCAAAATGTTTTGATACCTCAACTGTCCTTTCTGAGTTTGTGGAAAAATCAGATTACCGATTAACTCTTGATGAAACAATTTCGTTAAAAATAAATGGCGAGTATAGACAAAAGGATCAGTTAAATAAAATGCTGCACAAACCAGCAGAAATTGTTCAATATATCTCATCTTTAATGAAACTTGAGCCTGGCGATTTAATATTTACAGGCACACCAAAAGGCGTAAGTAAAGTTGTAAGCGGAGATAAATTAGTTGCAGAACTTGATGATATTTTAAAACTAGAGTGTGGTGTTCATTAGCTCGCTGGTCATTGCGAGGAGTCCTCGACGAAGCAATCTGCGAATTTGAAATGATAGTTGAGATTGCTTCACCCTAATCGGGATTCGCAATGACATTTGAAGTTATTTATTCAATCCTGCCAAAGCTTTTCTAATAAGTTCTTCCAAAGAATAATTTGGATTTTCTGCGAGCAAGTCTCTAACAACTTTTTCTGCAATTTGTCTTTGATAGCCAAGTGTGGCAAGTGCAGAAACGGCTTCATCTTTAACAGAAGTTTCTTTAATTGAACCATCAGATTTGATGGAATCAACTTTATTTCTTAATTCAAGGACAACACGTTCGGCAGTTTTTCTGCCAATACCGGGAATCGCAATTAATCTTGAGACATTTCCATTTGCAATCGCATCTTTTAAATCATCAACAGCAATTCCGGATAAAATTCCCAGGCTTACTTTTGGCCCGATTCCACTTATAGAAATCAGCAGTTCAAACATTTCTTTTTCAGATTGAGTATAAAATCCAAACAGCGTAATTGAATCTTCTTTAACGCTGGTATGAATAAAAAGTGAAACTGATTCCTTATCAGAAATCTTTTCAAAAGTGCTGATAGAAATGTTTACTAAGTAACCAACTCCATTTACATCAAGTATAATTTGTGTTGGTTTTGATGAGATTATTTTTCCAGTCAAATAACCGATCATAATTTAACCTATTACTCTTTCCGGATAAGCCTCAATAAACGATTTCCAATCTTTGGTTTTTTTAATTGGAGTTTTCATTCTGAAAGCATGACACATTGCAATTGCAAGCGCGTCACTCTCATCAACTTTAATTTTTTCTGATTTAATATTAAGCAAAGTTTTTATCATAAATAAAACCTGATCTTTGCTGGCGGCACCTTTTCCCACTACAGATTTTTTAACTTCTCTTGGCGAGTATTCACTAGTTGGAACATTGTTGTGCAGTGCACAAAGTATTGAAACTCCGCGTGCATAACCGATCTTCATTGCAGATTGAACATTCTTACCATAGAAAGCAGTTTCAATCGCAAATTCATCCGGCTTATGTCGTTTAATTATCTTGTTTAGCTCGCTGTAAATAATTTCTAATCGTTGTGGAATTGGTTCATTGGCAGGAAGATTTATTGATCCGCTTGCAATTCTTAAAAACGAATTATTTGTGCATTTGATAACACCATAACCTGTAATTCTGGTTCCGGGATCAATTCCTAAAATGATCATAGAAAAGTTTTAAGTTGATTTAAAAATAGATTCCCATTAATGAGCCTATTTAAAAATTATAGTTTGTCAGTCTGAGCGGAGTCGAAGACTCAAATTTTGAAATAATTTCCCACCTCGACTTCGCTCGGTGTGACACTCTTAAAATTATAACACAGTCTCTTGCGTGGGAATGACAATAATAATACTAGTAATTAAGATTTATATTACTCAACAATATCCGCATTAGAATAAACATTCTGAACGTCATCAAGATCTTCAAGAGATTCAATCATCTTCATTACTTTTTCTGCATCTTCACCCTTAACTTCAATCAAATTTTTTGCAATCCATTGAAGTGATGCATTTTCAACAGTAAACTTTTTATCCACTAAAGTTCGCCTTACGGTTTCAAAAGATTCTACTGATGTAGTTACCTCAAAAAAATCTTCCTCGGTTGTCAGGTCATCAGCACCGGCTTCTAAAACAATCTCCATAACATCGTCTTCTTTTTTGTCTTCAGCAGGAAGAGTAATTACTCCTTTTCTGTCAAACATCCAGGCAACAGATCCGGTTTCTCCCATACTGCCGCCGTTTTTACTGAACAGATGTCTTACTTCAGCAACCGTTCTATTTTTATTATCTGTTGCAACTTCAACAAGAACAGCAACTCCCGCAGGACCATAACCTTCGTACGTTAATTCATGATATGTTACACCTTCAAGTTCACCGGTAGCTTTTTTAATTGCACGTTCGATGTTATCAAGCGGCATGTTCTGAGCTTTTGCATTATCAACAGCTAAGCGAAGTCTTGGATTGCCATTTACATCGCCTCCATCGCGTGCAGCAATTGTAATTTCTTTTATAAGCTTGGTAAAAATTTTACCACGTTTCGAATCAAGTACAGCTTTTTTTCTTTTTATTGTAGCCCATTTTGAGTGACCGGACATTACTAATTCTCCTGATTTTCTGTTTTATTTATTCTTAAATCTTTTAGTCTAAGTTGCGGATAAGTTCTACCTTCTCTAACCATCTTATCAATAGTATAAACGATATCCACTTTTAATTTTTTATTTGATAACAAATCTAAATATTCACTCATATTAAAGCCAATAGTATCAAATATCTTATCATTCCCATTTTGTTTAAAGCAAGCAACCAGGTGTTTATTTCCTACCAGTCTTGGAGTATTAAAAATTTCTACGGCTTCAGTAAGAAATACTGGTCGCATATTACCAGGTCCAAAAGGTGAGAACTGATCAAGAATCCTTAAGAATTTAGGAGTGATTTCAGAGAGTTTAATTTTGGCATCAATAATTATTTCAGGAAAAAGATCATCACCTGTAATAGTTTCTTTAACAATTTCATTAAATCGATCTTTAAACTCCTGCACTTTATCAAGTTCAACAGCTAAACCAGCTGCCGCTTGATGCCCGCCGAAATGAATCAGCATATCTTTACATTTCTCTAATGCCTCGTAAATATTAAAATTAGTTATACTTCTTGCCGATCCCTTTGCAATTCCATCGATAGTAGTCAGCATGATTGTTGGTCGATAATATTTTTCAACTAAGCGTGAAGCAACAATTCCAATAACACCAGGATGCCATTCTTCCTGATGAAGAACAATGGCAAGTTCATTCTCAAGATCAATAGAACTTTTTACAAGCTGCAGAGCATTATCAAATGTGTCAACATCAATTTTTCTTCTTTCATAATTTTCTGTTTCCAGCACCTGGGCTAATTTTAATGCTTCATCTTTACTGTTAGTAATCAACAGTTCAACAGCACGTTTTGCATCTCCCAATCTACCAACAGCATTTATTCTTGGTGCAATAGTAAAAACTATTTGACCGGAATTTAAATTACCAGGCTGAAGACTACTGCTTTCAATTAAGGCAAGAATTCCGGGTCGTGGGTTAGAATTTATTTTATCTAATCCTTCTTTAACCAACACTCTGTTTTCATCTACAAGCGCAACAATATCTGCAGCACCTGCAAGGGCAACCAGATCAAGATATTGCAGGGGCATATCTCTTTTACCGATTTTTTCCGATACACCTTGTGCAAGTTTAAATGCTACACCCGCACCTGAAAGATATTTAAATGGATATTGACATTGAGGTTTAAGTGGATCTAATACTGCAAGTGCTTGCGGCAGTTCATCTTTTGGTTGATGATGATCGCAAATAATTACATCCATTTCCAATGAGTTGGCATAAGCCGTTTCATCAATTGCAGTAATTCCGCAATCCACAGTAATCAATAATTTTGCACATGTAGTAGATTTTATAATATCTATACTTTCTTTAGATAAACCATAACCCTCTGTTAATCTTTGTGGAATATAAAAATCTACATTAGCTCCTAGTTCTTTTAAAAACATGTATAAAAGAGCTGTAGAGCAGGTGCCATCAACATCATAATCGCCATAAATACATATAGGCTGATTTTCTGTAATTGCCTTAATTACTCTTTTGGTTGCGGCTTCCATTCCATTCATAAGGAATGGATCATGCAGGGAATCTAGGGAGGGTCTAAAAAAGAATTTTGCCTGCGCAAAAGTTTTAATATTTCTAAGAAAAAGCAGCTTTGATAAAATTTCTGAGATATTAAGTGAGTCAGCAAGTGCCTTTAAAGAATTATTGTCTTCAACTTCTTTAATTTTCCAACGTTTGTATAACATAAGAAATTATTTATCTTTTCTAAGAACAAATCTAATAGCTCAATCCTGTAAGCCGAATTCTGTAATCCCGATAAATCGGGACGGCAATTATTTATCTTGTTCTGTTGTTACCAACAGACTTAAGCGGTCTACCCGAAAATCCAATCTGCAATTAAGCATTGATTCCAAGCGAACAACTTTGTCCCGACAAGTCGGGAAGATTTTCATACTTGACCTTGCTTCAGGTGTGGTTTGCCATGCACTCAATATTACTATTGAGACGGTGAGCTCTTACCTCGCCTTTTCACCTTTACTCCGATAAATCGGAGAAGTTTATTTTCTGTGGCACTATCAGTCGATAATAGATTACTCCATTAGCTCCCGGGAGTTACCCGGCACCTTGTTCTATGAAGTTCGGACTTTCCTCCCCCCGACTAATCGGGGAGCAATTGCCCGGATTGAGTTATTAGATTATGTCTTTAATAATGAGTTGATATTTAGTATCAACTCTGCCAATTACTTGATTATTTAAAAAATATAATGGTATAAACACTGAGTAAATCAGTGAGGCGGAATATACAAAAATTAGTTGTTGAATTCAGCAACATCTTAATAAAAATTAAGATGCTTCAACCTCATCAGCAATCTCTTGTGAAATGAGAATTCTACCACAGTATTCGCATGTAAAAATTCTTGCATTTCTTCTAATTTCCAATTGTCTTTGAGAGGGAACAATGTTGTGACATCCTGAACAAGCAGATCTTCTGATTGTTGCTACAGCCTTGCCTTTTTTAGCTTTTCTAATGCGCATATAAATAGAAACATCTGCTTTTTTTATTTGATCTTCAATTTTTTTTCTATCTGACTGCAGAACTTCTTCTTCTTTCTCGTTGGCCTTAATAATCTCTCTTAAATCAGCTTCTCTTTCTTTAAGTTCTTTTTCCAGTTCTTCAAGCTTAGGTTTAAGTTCTTCAATTTGTTCTGTTAAACTTTTGCTCGAATCGGCAAGGGCATTATTTTCGGCTTCAAGCTTTGAAATCTGTTCATCAGAATGGTCAATCTCTTTGGTAAGAGCATCGTATTCTTTATTATTTCTTACCTGATAAAGTTGAGCTTTAAACTTTTTTTGACTCTCTTTTAATTTTTCAACTTCTTCTTCATTCTGGGATCTTTTTTCAACAGATTCTTTTTGCGCTGTTTCTTTATCAGATATTTCTGTCTTTAAAGCATTGATACTGCTCTCTAAAGAACTAACCATATTGGGTAAATCACCGCGTAATTCTTCAAGCTTATCTAGTTGATCATCAACAAGCTGTAATTGGTAAAGCACCTTTAATCTGTCAATCAATTTTTTCTGGCTCCTTAGTTATTATAAAAAACTACAGGGTTGGTAGAACCCTTATATTTAAAAACTTTGGTTTTATCTGTTAAAGATTTTATAATTCTATTTTTTAGCTCATCCAGTAGAGCAATTTCTGTTTCGTAATGTCCTGCATCAATTAATAAAATTTTATTTTCTGCATCCTGAAAAGAATGATATTTAATATCGGCAGTTATAAAAGCATCAGCATCTTTATTTATCGCCGAATCAATTAAATCGCTGCAGGAACCTCCGCATACAGCAACTTTTTTTATTTTATTTTTTTTGCCGCGACTGAATCTGAAATTTTTTATTTGTAAAGCACGGACTGTAAAATCTAAAAATTCTTTTTCTGATAGTTCTTTTTCTAATTCACCTATAACACCCATTCCGTAATTAACATTTTCATTAGAAACCGGATATACATCATAAGCAACTTCTTCGTATGGGTGAATCTTTTTCATTTCAGCAATTACTTTGTTTAAATCAAAAGTATTAACCAGAACCTCAATCTTTACTTCTTCAACTCGTTCAATTTTACCCTTTACTCCAATTTTTGGATGTGATTTTTGGGATCCCAGAAATGTTCCTGTGCCCATCATTCTAAAACTGCAGTTTTGATATTCACCAATTACTCCCGCACCTGCGTTATGCATAGCATCTGCTAATTTGTCTGCATAATCTAAAGGTACAAATACTGCAAGTTTTATTTGGTTTTGTGAAAGGTTAATTAAAAATTTTTGATTTGTAAGCTTAAGTTTTTTAGCAAGTTGAAAACTTACTCCGTCTTTTGTAAAGTCTAAATTGGTGTGTGCTGAGTAGAGTGTAATGTCGTGTTTGATAAGTTTTTCTATTATTAGTGATTTTCTGTCATTCTCAAAATCAAGCTTTTTAAGTGATCGAAACAGAAGCGGGTGATGACTGATTATCAGGTTGCAATTTTTTCTTAAAGCTTCTTCAACCACATTTTCATCAACATCCAAACAAAGCAAAATATTTTTTATGTTTCTCTGCAGCGATCCAACTTGTAATCCAACGTTGTCTTTTTCCCAGGCAATAGATTTAGGCGCCCAGTCTTCAATTATTTTAATGATCTTGTCACATCTCATAATAACAAAAAAAAATGCACCCTTTATTTTAATTAGGGTGCATTCTTATAAACTTTTGGTCTTTGCCTCTTGACCGCGAAGGTCATTTTCAGCAAGAAACTTTAATTTTTTCGGGTTTATTCTTCTCATATTTAGGGCATAAATATAATTCTATCCCACAATATAAACAATTAACATTTGCTTTAAATCAAAGGTCAATCCAATTGCCATCTTCACGAATCAACTCAATAAGTTCATCTACAGCGTTTTTTGCAGGAATATTACGGCGTACAATATTCTTTTCGCGGTATAAGGTAATTTTATCTACACCAGATCCTACATAACCATAATCTGCATCTGCCATTTCACCGGGACCATTTACTATACAGCCCATAATTGCAATTTTAACTCCTTTAAGATGTTCGGTCCGTTTGCGTATCATTTCGGTTGTTTCTTGCAGGTCGAATAAAGTTCTTCCGCAGGACGGGCAGGCAATATATTCGGTTTTTGATATTCGTTGTCTGGCTGCCTGTAATATATTGAACAAAAGTCTGTTTATTATTTTTTCTTTGGTTTCAGATTTTTTGATAAAACTTTTTACGTATGCTCCACTAATTTCTGATCTTAATTCATTAACCGAGATCCAAACACCATCACCAAATCCGTCTATAAGTAAAGCCCCAAAATCTGTTGATGAGTACAGTTGCAAATTCTCAAAAGTTATGTTTAAATAATCCATTTTTATAATAACAGGATTTAGAATTTCGTTTTTGATAAGATCAAAAAAAACTCTGCGCTGTTCAGCCATTCCGTGCAGATTTGTTGTCTCTAAAACAATTACAACAGAGGTGTCATTTTTAATCTCGTTAATTAATTCCTGAGATAAATCGTGAATATTAAGTGTTACAAAATTTAACTGTTCAGATTTTTTTATTGACGCAATAAAATCTTTAGCAGTAAATATTGGATAACTATTATAATTATTCTCTAAATCATTCCAGGTCTCATAATCATAAATAGCATTTAAACCATTTGGACAATCAAAAGGTAAAATGTTTTTACCCAGATAAATTAAATCTACAGCGGTATCCGACAGATTCCACTTATCGCTGGGTTCATCATAAGTATATCCAATGTCAATTAAATCCTTTTGAGTTAAGATTGTTCTATTGCTGTAATCTGCAACAACCCTTGGAACGTTACTTCCCCCGATTGATAAAACCTCAAAAGTTTTTCTTCTGTTGTAAACGAACGGATCAATTGGAGATTCAACCGTTTCTTTTATTGGTTTATGGGTTTCTCTTCCACTATATCTGTTTGCAATCGCAATTGCCACAGGCGCTTCAAATTCAGGATCTTCTGTTAACGAAACTCGAATTGTATCTCCAATTCCATCTTCCAGCAGAGCACCAATACCAAGAGCAGATTTAATTCTTCCATCCTCACCACCGCCTGCTTCTGTAACTCCAAGGTGAAGCGGATAATTCATTCCTTCTGACTCCATTTTGTTTATGAGCAATCTATAAGCCTGAACCATTACCTGGGGATTGCTTGCTTTCATCGACAATACAATACTGTGATAATTTTCATCCTCACAAATTCTTAAAAACTCTAATGCAGATTCAACCATGCCAAGCGGGGTATCACCATAACGGCTCATAATTCTATCAGACAGCGAACCATGATTGGTACCAATCCGCATTGCTGTTCCGTATTCTTTACAAATCTTTACAAGCGGAGTAAATCGTTCTCTTATTCTATCCAATTCTTCCTGATATTCAGCATCACTGTATTCAATAAAATCAAATTTTTTCTTATCAACATAGTTACCGGGATTAACACGAACCTTTTCTACAATCCGCGCTGCCATCTCCGCAGCATTTGGAGTGAAATGAATATCTGCAATTAAAGGAACATTATACCCGCGAATTTTTAATTCTTTTTTAATTTCTTCAAGGTTTTTTGCTTCGTTAATACTTGGTGCAGTTATTCTAACATACTCACAACCGGCATCAACCATTCTTATGGTTTGTTCAACTGTCGCAAGAGTGTTCATCGTATCTGTAGTTGTCATCGATTGGATTCGGATTGGATTATTTCCTCCAAGCGGAATAGCACCAATGTAAACTTCTCTGGTTTTGTAACGAGAGTATTTTGTTAAACTGTTGCAGTATTTTTTTATTTGATCTATTGATTCTTGCATTCTTTTCTTTTCTGTTTTTAGTGTTTTTATGCTTTCGTGGCTAAAAAAGTTGCCACTAAAACTCTAAAACACCAAAGGTTACTAATTTAGTTCAGTATGTTTTCTCAAATATAAAAATATTTAACTCTACACTAAAAGTCTTAAATTCCTGAAACTTAATCTTATTATATTTCGGATATGCGAATTCCAGAAACAAAAATAGAAGAAATACGTAATTCAATAAGTATTGTTGATATTATTTCTGAATATGTGCAGTTGAGAAAACGAGGGAAAAACTATATTGGTTTGTGTCCTTTCCATTCTGAAAAAACACCATCATTTACTGTTACAGAAGAAAAACAGATCTTTCATTGTTTTGGATGTCATGCCGGCGGCAACGTTTTTAAGTTTTTAATGGATTATAAAAAAATTTCGTTTGTAGAAGCTGTACAGGAAATTGCCCAGCAGCAGGGTATAGAAATAAATTATGATGATGAGGGATTTAATGAAAAACAATCTGAGCAGGAAGTGCTATATGATATTAACACAGAAGCAGCCAGATATTTTTCCAATAATCTTTTAAATGATGCTGAAGGAGAAATTGCAAGAAATTATTTTCAAAAAAGAAATCTTAAAGTGCAAACAATGCGATCTTTTGGATTAGGTTATGCACATAATGGATGGGAAAATCTTGTAAACTTTCTTAAAGAAAAAAATATTGATCTGGAAAAAGCATTGCAGCTCGGACTGATTGGTCGCAACAATGACGGACGAGTTTATGATAAGCTTGCCGGCAGAATTATCTTTCCAATCTTTTCTCCAAATGGAAGAGTTGTTGCATTTGCTGGAAGAAAATTGCGCGAAGATGATTCGGGTGGAAAATATATTAACTCTCCGGAATCGATAATTTATATTAAAGGAAGAATTCTTTACGGACTATCACACGCCAAAGATGATATTAGAAAATTGGATAAAGCGATTATTGTTGAAGGTTACATGGATCTGATTTCACTTTATCAGGCCGGAGTTAAAAATGTGGTTGCCGTATCCGGAACCGCACTTACAGATGATCAGGCGCAATTGCTTTCACGTTATACAAAAAATGTTGTTCTTCTTTTTGATGCTGATGCTGCCGGTATAAAGGCTTCGATGAGAAGTATAGAAATTCTTTTAAAAAGAGATTATGATGTCAAAATTTCAACTTTACCAAAAGGTGAAGATCCTGATTCTTATGTAACCAAATTTGGTAAGGATGCATTTGATGAAATTATTAAACGTGCAGAAAATTTTCTTGAGTATCAGACAGCTTATTATGAGGCCCAGGGAATGTTTGATGATCCTACCAGAATGGCCGAAGCTATCCGTGATCTTGTAAAACCAATAGCTTTGGTGGATGATGAACTAAAAAGAAATATTTTAATGAGATCCATCGCCAGGAAATTTAATCTTAGAGAAAAACTATTGGAAGCAGAGCTGGACAAAGCTTTGGAGTTTCAGAAAAAACAAAACAGAATTCAAGCTCAAAGAATATTTAAAAAAGAAGATATTCCGCAGGAAGGATTAATTACAAAAGAACGTGTCAACATTCCTCCGCATTTTTATAATACAGAGCGCGAAATTATTAAACTATTGTTTGAGAATAATGAACAGATAATCGGTATTATAACTTATAACGTACACGAAGAAGATATTCTTGTAGATATCCACAGAAAAATTTTTGAAAAAATTTATTTTGAATATGAAAATCGCGGCAGTTTAAATCCTGCGGATTTAATTTCATTATTTGATGATGAAGTACAATCTTATCTTCGTGAACTTACAATTGAAAAATATTCGTTAAGCGATAATTGGGAGGATCTTAATCCATCAATTACTAAAGAAATGGTAAATAAAAAATACGCAATAGACTTAATTGTTAAATACAAACAAATGCATATAGATTTGCAAATAGCTGCAAACGTTAATGCGCAAGAAAGTGTTGATAGCGAAGAAAGACTTTTAGAATTGATGAAAGAAAAACACGAACTTGAAAAACGAAAAAAAACAATTCGAGAAGAATTAGAAAAACAATAATCAATGAACTATCGTCAAGCAAAAACCGGAAAACTAATGATTGATATCTTACCCGACAGGTGTGATTTCTGCGGTTGCTGTGTTGGTGTTTGTCCCGAAGATGCAATTGAATTAAAAGAAGCTGAAATTTTTATAATTGATCCACGATGTACAAATTGTGCAAAATGTGTTTGGTCTTGCCCAATTGAAGTAATTAAGTTTAATAAGAATGGAGTTGTATTAAAATCAGTTTAAATCCGTTTTATCCGTTCGATCCGTGTGCCATTGACCGGAAATAGAACGCGGATTTAACTGATTAGACGGATGAGCACAGATTA
>DASVGS010000113.1:0-9816 GCA_036379435.1 Ignavibacteriaceae bacterium | reverse complement strand
TTTTTGATTTAATAATTTCAACGTTATCAAAAAAACTTACTTTATTTTTGCTTTCATTAATTACAATAACTTCATCTATAAACGGATGATTACTGACAATATTTTTAGTGTACTCACGAACAAGAAAAGTTATCCTTGAATCAGGGTACACTTTTTTTATTATACCGGCTAAAGGCAAAGTTAAAATTACATCACCAATTCTATCTGTTCTTACTATTAAAATATTTTTTGGTTTATCAATCATCTGGATAAATATGGATTTCCAATTTCAAAAAATCGCCACGGTAAATTAACTGATTTTGTTATACCAATTCTTTTTGAAATACCAACTCTATTCTTCTCAACTTTTGGCTGATCAATAATAAAAACCTGGCTGCCTATCAAATCTAATCCCGAGTGATCCAGATTTATCCCAAAAGCTTTACAAACTTTTCCCGGTCCGCTTGTAAGATTAACAATCTCTTTATCGTTTTTCAATTTTCTGCCAAACCTGTTTTTTATCATTTCATCTATTCCGCCTAAGGGTTCAATTGCGCGTATTAAAACCGCAGAACCATGATCTTTTTTACCTGTAACAACATTGCAGCAATAATGTGCGCCGTAAGTAAAATAAACATAAAGATATCCGCCTTCATTAAACATAACTTCATTGCGCTTTGTTTTTCCTTTAAATGTATGTGCTGCTTCATCAATATTTCCATCATACGCTTCTACTTCAACAATTCTTCCCGCAAAAAAAATTTTGTCCGTTTGCCTGATCAGCACTTTACCAAGCAAGTCCTTTGCCACTGTCAGTACGGGTCGAATATAGAATTTACGGGGTAAAACTTGATATTTGGTTGTATCAATCATAGTACAATGATAATAAAAAAGTGTGCAGCAATATCGGTAAAAACTATAAACCCAGTTTAACTTTTAGCTCATCAATCTTTAAGTTAAAGTAAGTTTCTTTTTCTGGATTTTTTTGTTTTAATTTTTTATAGACGGATATAGCTTCTTTATATTCACCCTGCGTCACATAAATTTTGGCAAGAGTTTCAGATACAATAAAATCATTTTTTGAATATTCTTTTAATCTATTGTTCTCAATTTTTTTTCTGGCCTCGTTTATGGATTTGCTTGCACCTTCTATTTCAGCAGTAAGTTTATTTAGGGTTGCTTCTATGCTTTCTGTAGATTTTTCTTTTTCTGATCTGTCGGATTCAGAATTAAAATTTGTAAAACTTTCATTTGAAGACTCGGCCCAGCGGGAAACATTAAACAGTTGCCTTTGTTTTTTTATTGCATCAATTTCCCGGAGATAATAGTCGTATGTTTTGGGTGAGTGAATCAGTTCGCTTCCTTTTTTTACGAACTTTAATGCCTGACCGTAATTACCCTTAATGGTGTGTGCTTTACTTAATAAAAAATATGCAACAGAAAAATCCGGATGGTTGTTAAGACCTTCAGTCAAGATCCTTATAGCTTCATCAATATTATTTTTTTCAATTTCATTTTCTGCAACACGGGCAAACAGGGGAGACTTATTGTTGTACTCGTAGATTAAACTAATTTTCTGATTAAAAGCATCAAATGAGTTATTGTTCATCAGATTTTTTTTGTTGCGTAAGCATGTTTAATTGATGTATATGCAATAAATGAAAATCCCATAGTAAATAAAACCTGAAATGGAATTGATGCTAATTCCATAAAATAGATTGAAGATAAAACTCCGATAAAACAATAAACAGCAAGTACGGCTTCAACAAAAACTGATAAACCAAGTTTTTTGTTTAAATACTTGTTACCAATAAATGTGTCTTTCTCACTTTCCTGTTTAAACTTTGGTGTTCTAACAAATTCACTTTTTCTGTTCATTAAACCTTCAAATACTGCACGGGAATTATTAACCGCAAGCCCCATACTGCCAGCCATAAACAGAGGGAAGAGCACAATTCGTCTTCGCCAATCTGTTCTAATATCTTTTTGTGAATATAGATAAAATAAAAATGAACTTACAAATGCCAGTACAAATAATGACATAATTGCAAAGTAAATTTCGTGGGCACCGCTGTTCTTTATAAATATTAATGGCACATTTAAAATTGCCGCAAGCAATATAAAAGGAAAAACTAAATTGTTAGTTAAATGAAAGGTCGACTGAAGTTTTACTCTTAAAGGAACTTTTGATTTCCAAACTAAAGGAAGAATTTTCTTTGCAGTTTCAACAGCACCTTTTGTCCAGCGGAATTGCTGTGCTTTTAATGCGTTAATTTCAGATGGCAATTCTGCCGGTGAAGTAAAATCTTTCAGAAAAACAAATCTCCATCCGATAAGCTGAGCACGATAGCTTAAATCCAAATCCTCAGTCAATGTATCTGCATGCCAGTTACCGGCATCTTCAATACATTGCTTTCTCCAAACACCTCCGGTTCCATTAAAATTTATAAAGAAACCTGATTTGTTACGAACGGACTGCTCGATTACAAAATGTCCGTCAAGAGCAAGTGCCTGTGCTTTTGTAATGATAGAATAATCACCGTTAAGATGTTCCCATCTTGTTTGAACCATTCCAACTTTCTCATCTGTAAAATAAGAAAGAGTTCTTTTTAAAAATTCTTTTTGTGGAATAAAATCAGCATCAAAAATTGCAATAAAATCTCCCTTTGCAATTTTCATCCCTTCTTTTAAAGCACCTGCTTTAAATCCTTCACGCGAGCCTCTTCTTACATGCGAAATATCAAATCCCAGTTTCTTTTTTTCTTCCACAACTTTTGCAACAATAGCAGTAGTTTCATCGGTTGAATCATCAAGAACCTGAATTTCCATTTTGTCTTTCGGATAATCAATCTCGCATACAGCGTCAATCAATCTCTCAATTACATACATTTCATTGTAAAGCGGTAACTGTATTGTTACTATGGCATCCTCTTTAAAATCTTTATTTGGTACCGGAATTTTATGCCCATATTTCCGGTGATAATACATCATAACAAATCCGTGCAGCCCGAACACAAACAGAATAGATAAAGAAACAAAATATCCGATTAAAACAACTTGTTCCATTTTACTTAGTTAACCTTTCTTAATTACCAGCCTGAAACTGTATCTAACAAAATATCTTCACTAATTAAATCTATCGCCGCTTCAATTGCAGTTTTTCTGCCTTCTATTGGATTGCTCGACTGGTAATCACTGTAATTTGAAAATGTTTTTTCAAATATTGTAGTTCTTTTTACCAGATCGCGATAGATAACTTTTACGTTAATTGTAATTCTTCTTGATGTAATACTTTCACCTGCAGAAACTATAGCAGGGGCATCAGATAATGAAACGATAGTACATTCTAAAAGTGCATTTGCAGTCGTTCTTTCAGATACCTGCAAAGTATTATCATCAATAAACTTTTGTATTAATTTTTGTGTTAAGTTTTCCCTTAATCCCGGTTCACCAGATCCGCTTCTGTCATCAGCAATTGGTATTGCAATTGTTTTTAAATGTTCAGGAACAGATGCACCGGTAAAAGAATAAGCACAGCACGCAGTAAAATTAATTGCAATAAAACCAACAATCAACAGATTCATAATTGCAAAAAATGCTAACCTGCTTTTTTTATGAATCAATGATATCATATTCTTTTAATTTTCTATATAATGTACGTTCACTTATATGCAGTAACCTTGCAGCTTTGCGTTTACTGCCTTTTGTTTTGTCCAATGCTTTTACAATAGCATCTTTCTCCAGATCTCTTATGGATAAAACATCATCATTACCGGATTTGTTAAAATCTTCTACATCAAATCTATGAACAATTAAATCTTTTAATTCCATAATGTCTTTTTTAATTTCAAACAATGCGCGATACATTAATTCTCTATCTGCATCTTCCGGGGATTTTCTTAAAAACACAGGCAGATTTCTTTGCTCATCATAATCAACGTAATCAGTACGCAATTCTGAAAACATTTCTTCAGTTAATGTTTTACCCCTGTTTAAGGCAATTGCGGTTTCAATTGTGTTTTTCAGTTCCCTGATATTACCTGGCCAGGAATAATTTTTCAATATATCAACGGCTCCCTCATTAATTTCGGGTAATTCAAGATTATTATTTTCACAATAGCCTTTGATAAAATGTTTTGCGAGTTCTTCAATATCCGATTTCCTTTTTCTAAGAGGCGGAATATTAAGCGAGACAGCTTTTAATCTAAAAAATAAATCTTCCCTAAAGCGTCGTGCATCAACTTCTTTTTGAAGATCTTTATTTGTTGCGGCAATAATTCTTACATCAACTTTAACAACAGTTTCAGCTCCAAGTTTCATAAATTCTTTGGTCTCAAGTACACGTAACAATTTTACCTGAGTGGTAAGCGGAAGTTCTCCAATCTCATCCAAAAATAATGTGCTGTTATCTGCAATTTCAAAATAGCCTTTTCGGGATTCCACCGCACCGGTAAACGAACCTTTTTTATGCCCGAATAATTCACTTTCAATTATTCCTTCTGGAATTGCGCCGCAATTTACTGATACCATTGGTTTGTTTGATCGATTACTATAGGCGTGAATTGCTTTTGCAAAAATTTCTTTACCAACTCCGCTTTCTCCAAAAATTAAAATGGAAATATCTGATTGAGCAACCTGCATTATAACATCAACCAGATCATTAATTTCTTTAGTTCGCCCTATTATTCCATTCTTATTTTTAAATTCTTCTCGTGTCATTTAAATAAATTAAAATTTGTCTGCCATTTTGTAAAAATTGTATGCCAAATATAACACAAAGCGAGATTTTATTAAATAGGATTTTAGGTAGATTGATTTAACTCAAGACCATCAAATGCTGCCAATATGTGAGATTTTTCGTAAGATTTTTGCAACTCTTCATCAAAAACTTTAATAACTTCTTCTGTTTCATCATCAAGATGAGTCATTACTATTATTTCTGTTTTCTGATCATGCAGTAGATTGATCAAGACAAGCGGATTGATATGGGTAATTTCTGTAATATAAAATTCAACTTTCTGATCAAACAAATACAAATCTAATTCTGAGCCAACATCTCCGGAGAAGATGCATGAATTTTCATCATCCTTAAAAAGAAAACTTAAAGAAGTACAACTTAATCTGTTTTGATGATCATACAGTTTATACTTATCTAAATGTGAATTTAATTTTGAAGTAAATGTTAAATCATCAAAAAGTAAAACTTCTTTTTCCTCATCAAAAGAGACAATGTTTAAATTAAAATTCATTCGTTCTGTAAAAAGATAAGAATGAAAAATAAAATCCTCTAAAAAAATTTTTTCAGATGAATGAACAAAAATACTAAGATCACTTTTTCTTGATAATAATTTCATTTGAGTTAATAAAGATGGTAATCCGGAAAAATGATCCGCATGGAAATGAGAAATTAAAATTGAATTGATTGTATTGAAATCAACATTTTGATTTAAAATAGCCCTTGAAATTCCATCACCGCAATCAACTAATAAATTATGATTGGATGATGATATAAGGAGTGAAGAGTGATATCGGTTAAGAGAAGTTTTAGCTGAACCTGTTCCTAAAAATTTAATTTTCACTTATCTATCTCAACAACTCTACCGGTAATTTTAAATCTTGTATTCGCTATCGGAAGAAAATCTTCTGCTTCTTTTCGCGTTTCAAACTTACCGATGTAAACCACATTAAATTCTGTACCTGCAACATTTTTTTCTTTGATATAAGAAATCATCCCTGCTGATTCAATATCTTTTTTTAACGAATTTGCGTTAGCCGTGTTTGTAAAAGCTCCTGCCTGTATACTGTAGTTAAATTGTTTCTCGGAATTACTTTCATCATTTATCGGCTGATTATTATTTGAAAAATTTTCATCCCCGGTTGTCTTTTCAATATTTGATGCAGCAATTTTTATGTATGGAGATTCAGGATAGTCTTGTTTTAATTTATCAAGGTTTTTATCAGCTGTATTATACAAGCCCAGGGCAAAATAATAAGAATAGATTCTGTAAAGTGCGGCATCAGCATAAGCACTTTTAGGATACTTTTGAACTAAAGATTGATACAACACAACAGCGTCCTGTCCATTTTCAGTAAGAACGCCTTCTAAAAAAATAAGATTGGAACTTTTAGGATACTCGGTCTTTAAATCGAGTAATTTGGTTTTTACATCCTCAACTTTTCCCTGTTCAATCATTTTTAAATATGGAACAATATCAACTTCTTGAGCAAAGATTCTGGGAAATGAAAGAAGGAAAACGATAATAAAAAATATGGGAATGTGTCTTTTCATAAATTTGCAATAAACTAAATATAATTAATTACAAATTAGCTTGTTTATGCAGTAAGAACAATACCTTCTTTTTCATAGTTGATGTGCGAAAGGTATTCACCAAATAATGTTCCGGATGTAGCTTTATTAATTTTTACTTTAATATAATTACCAATTTTTATTGTATCGTTAATTGGAACGATTACAACTTTATTTGTATCAGTTCTTCCGGCAATAAACTCATCTGATTTTTTGCTTAATCCTTCAACAAGAACAATTTCTTCCTTTCCAATCATTGCCAGATTCTTTTCAAAAGAAATACCCTGCTGCAAATCAATAATTTCCTGCAATCTTTTTGATTTAACATTTTCCGGAACATCATCATCCATCCTGAATGCTTTTGTTCCTTCTCGTGGTGAATATTTAAACATATATGCGCCATCGTATCTCACTTGTTTCATCACTTCTAAAGTTGCTAAATGATCTTCCCAGGTTTCCGTTGGAAATCCTGAAATTATATCGGTGGAAAAACTAACTCCGGGAATTATCTTTTTTGCTTTTTCAATAAGGTTCAGATAATGTTCAACAGTATAAGTTCTGTTCATTAATTCAAGTATTCTGTTTGAACCGGACTGAACGGGTAAATGAATGTAGTTGCACAGATTTGGATGTTCGGCAATTGTATAAAGCAGTTTATCAGAAAGATCCTGTGGATGAGAAGTTGTAAATCTAATTCTCATAGAACGATCTACTTGTGCAGCGGCAGCAAGCAGATCTGCAAAATCTCCTTTGTCAGATAATTGCTCATCAAAATACGAGTTAACATTTTGTCCCAGTAGAGTAACATCTTTAAATCCGCGTAAAGAGAGATTTTCTAATTCAGAAATAACAGATTGAAGTGATCTGCTTCGTTCTCTTCCACGTGTAAAAGGTACAACGCAAAATGTACAAAACTTATCGCAGCCACGCATAACCGAAATCCATGCAGAAAGACCATCCTCCCGATGAGGTTCAATGTCGTCATAAGTTTCAGTACGTGAAAGTTTAACCCCGATTCCTTTATCACCATTAAGTGCAACATCAATATATTCAGGCAATCTTCTATATTCATCGGGACCAACAACTAAATCCACTGCTTTTTTATCTTCTACAAGATCTTTTCTAAGGCGTTCCGCCATACAACCTAGTATACCAAGTACAAGTTCTGGTTTGTTATATTTTAAAGTTTTAAGATTTCCTATGCGGCCATAAATCCTTTGCTCGGCATTATCACGAATACTGCAAGTGTTAAGTAAAATTACATCAGCACTTTCTGGTTTATCAGTAACATCATAACCCTGCTTTTTTAATATGCCCAATACAATTTCTGTATCGGCAGTGTTCATTTGGCATCCATATGTTTCTATATAAACATTATTCACGTTTAGACAATTATATAATTATGAGTGTTTGATTAACTAATTTTTGTTAACAGATACAAAGCTAAATTAAGAAGTGAAAAAGCTAAAACAGCAAAGAAAATTTTAAAATTTCTCTCTTTTCTCTTTTTCTCGATATGTAATTCGTTATTGTCAGTAAATTTTGATTTTTCTTCAGTATTGATAAAAGCGAACATTTTGTACCGTAAAGTAAATTCCTTAAATAATTACCGGTTGAAAAATAAGTATATCTTTTTAAAAAGACATACAAAAATTTGCGGATGTGTTTGCTGCCTTACCGATCGAAGTCTGATTTATTTTATCTTGATAATTAAACGATTTGAATAGTCCAACAGAAAATTATTTATTCAATTGGAAGTATAAACTTGATTTAAATAACACGCTTTAGTGTAGAAAAACGATAATTTATTCCGTTTTTTAATGTTAATAAATAATTAATAAATCGGATTTCCTTCATTTTAATGATACGTTTTGCTAACTTTATCTCAATAAAAACAACAAATTATTATCAAACGTTAAGAGGTAAGATATGAAGAAACTTTACTTATTTTTAGGAATATTGCTGACATTTTCAATCGGAAATGTTTTTGCGCAACCAGTAATTATCGAAGAATTTGAATATCCAGTTGGTGATTCTTTAACAACACATGGTTATACTGCTCATAGCGGTGGAACTACAAATGCTATAACAGTTAGAGCGGGAAACCTGAATTATCCGGGTTATCCTACTGCTGGTTTAGGAAATCATATTCGCTTAGTTAATTCTGGTCAGGATGTTAACAAAACCTTACCTGCTGATATTACAACAGGAACAGTTTATGCATCCATGCTTGTAAACATTGATTCTGCTCGGACTGGAGATTATTTCTTCCACTTTGGACCTAATCCAATCAGTACAACATTTAGAGCCAGAGTATTTGTTAAAAAAGCATTAAATGGAAATCTAGCATTTGGTCTCTCAGTCGGATCAACTAACGCTACTGTTTTGCCAGTTTATACAGATTCTGTATTTACTGCAGGAACTACATATCTGGTTGTTGTTTCTTATGAAATTGTATCTGGAACAAACAATGATATTGTTAAATTATGGGTTAATCCAGATCTATCCGGAACAGAACCCCCGGCACTTTTAACACTAACAGAACCAACTCAATCAGATATTAATGTTGGAACTTATGCCTTCCGTCAGGGAGCCTCATCTTCAAGTGCATTCTTATTGCTTGATGGTTTGATTATCGGTACCAGCTGGGATTATGTTGTTCCTGTTGAGCTTACCTCATTTGTGGCTTCTGTTAATGGTAAAAATGTAGATCTAAGCTGGGTAACTGCAACAGAAACTAACAACTCCGGATTTGAAGTTGAAAGAAAATCTGCAAATTCTAACTGGCAAAAAGTAGGCTTTGTTAATGGAAATGGTACCACAACTGAAAAACAATCTTATTTTTACTCTGATAAAAATCTTAGTGAAGGAAAATACAGTTATAGATTAAAGCAAGTCGATTTTAATGGAACATTTGAATACTCAAAAGTTGTTGAAGTTGAAGTTGTTGCTCCAAATAAATTTGAACTTGCACAAAATTATCCAAATCCATTTAATCCAAGTACTTCAATTAAATTCAATCTTCCTCAAGCTGGTAATGTAAAACTTTCTGTATATAATTTGCTTGGTCAGGAAGTTCAGACTTTAGTTAACGGATATAAAGAAGCTGGTGCTCATGTTGTAAATTTTGAAGCTAAAAACTTAAACAGCGGAATATACCTTTATAAACTTGAAGCTAATGGATTAACATCTGTTAAAAAAATGACCTTTATGAAATAATTAGTTGATAAATTTATTTTATAAGCCCCGGATTTATTCGGGGCTTTTTTATTTTTGAACGAATCCGCTTAATAATTGTTCTTGATTTGTAAAAGGATTTATTATGAAAAAAAGAATTGTAATAACAGGTGCTACTGGATTGATAGGAAAAAAACTTGTAAATGCCTTAACAAATCATGGTGATGAAGTAATAGTTTTTAGCAGAAACGCTGGAAAAGCTAAATCCATTTTTCCAATGGCTGTTGAATGTGTGGAATGGGATTATGAAAGACCTGAACAATGGAAACCAAAGTTAGAAAATGTTGATGCAG
>DASVGS010000112.1:0-5299 GCA_036379435.1 Ignavibacteriaceae bacterium | reverse complement strand
TTCGGGCTTGGAACTGTACCGGCAATGTTCGCAGCCACAATCTTCGGAAAATTTTTAAATATTAATATGAGAAGAAAAATTACTAAAGCTGTGCCCGTTTTTGCTTTAGTGCTTGGTTTGCTTTTTATCTTAAGGGGGATGGGATTAGGTATTCCATATATCTCACCAAAAATTTCTGCGCAAGTTGTAAATCAATCTAATTTAGATTGTCACTGATTAATAGTTTTATAATCAAATATAATATCCGCTTCTTCAAAAGCCCGGCATAATTTCATCCTCAATAATTCTTATATTTGTTCATAACATTTCAATCATACTTTATGCGTAAGTGGAAGAAAATATTACTCGGTTTAACAGTTACATTTGTAATTACTTTTATAATTGCAGGCGGAATATTTTATTACATGCTATCCACTTCATTACCGCAATATACCGGACAAATAAAATCATCTAAAATTATTAATGATATAGAAGTTTATCGTGATAGTTTTGCAGTTCCATACATCTTAGCTAAATCGGATGAAGACGCTGCATTTGCATTAGGATATTTACACGCACAGGAAAGATTATTTACGATGGATATGATTCGCAGAGCCGGTGAAGGGCGCTTAGCTGAAATACTTGGTGAGAAAGCTATTCCTTTTGATAAAATGTTCCGGACAGTTGGAATAAAAAGAAATATCGAAAAAAATCTTAACAAGTATGATCCATCCGTAATGAAGATATTGCAAGCCTACTCAAACGGAATTAACGAATATCTTAAAGAACGAAAAGGAAATTATGCAATTGAATTTGATGTACTTGGTTATGAACCAGAACCCTGGAAACCGATTCACAGTTTGATTGTAATTAAGATGATGGCATGGGAATTAAATATTAGCTGGTGGACAGATCTTTCCTTTGCTGAGTTGATCCAAAAACTTGGTAAAGAAAAAGTTTTAGAGATTTTGCCAGACTATCCGGAAAATGCTCCGACAATTATTGCAGATAATTTTAAATATCTCCCCACTATAAATTCAACCTTGGCAGAAACCGATAAAGCATTCAGACAAATGATGGGCTGGACAGGAACGCACATTGGATCGAACAATTGGGTGGTAAACAAAAACAAATCTGTTACCGGTAAACCAATAATCGCAAATGATCCACACCTTGCTTTTAGTGCCCCGGGCAAATGGTATTCTGCCGTTATTAAAAGCCCCGGTTGGAATGCTGCTGGTGTTACTTTGCCCGGTGTTCCCGGAATAGTAATTGGTAAAGGCAATAATATTTCCTGGGTGCTTACAAATGTTATGAATGATGATGCTGATTTTTATGTTGAAAAAATAGATTCATCAAAAACAAAATATTTTATTGATGGACAGTGGCAAAGTCTTAAGATTATCAAAGACACTATAAAAGTTAAAGATGCTAAGGATGAAATATTTATAATCAAAGAAACCCATCGCGGTCCAATCATATCTGATATTCATCCTTTTAAATTTATATACAACAAAGATGATGTAAGTATTCCGCCTATAAGTATGCAATGGTCTGGAAATGAATTTAGTGATGAAATGCTGGCATTTTATAAATTAAATAAAGCAAACAACTGGGCTGAGTTTCGTGAAGCCGTAAAATATTTTGGTATACCGGGTCAAAATTTTGTTTATGCTGATTCGCAGGGAAACATCGGTTATATTATGGGTGCACGGATTCCAATTCGTAAAAGTAATAATCCAACTCTTGTGTCTGATGGTACAACATCCGAAAATGATTGGAAAGGATTTGTGCCCACGGATGAAATTCCATCCATCTTAAATCCACCTGAGAATTTTATTGCTTCGGCTAATAATAAAGCGATAAAGAATTTCAAGTATCATATTTCAAATTTATGGGAACCCTCATCACGCATAGATAGGATAAGGGAATTGTTAACGTCCAAACAAAAACTATCTGTAATTGATTTTAAGAAGTTTCAAATGGATCAGGTATCTCCTTATGCAAAAATCATCACACAATATATCTTAAAAGCATTTGAAGGAATAAAAGTTAAAGATAAAAATCTAAGTACATCACTTGATTTACTAAGCAAATGGAATTTTGAATTAAATAAATACAGCCAAACTCCTGCTATTTATTCAGTGTTTCTAAAGTATCTTTTAAAAAATATTTATTATGATGAAATGGGGGATGATCTCTACAATCGATTTGTATTTTTAGCAAATGTTCCATACAGAAGTCTGCTTCAGATTCTTGAACGGCCGGAATCAGATTGGTTTGATGATGTAAAAACAAATAGAAAAGAAACGCGTGATGAAATAGTTAGAAAAAGTTTAGCTGATGCATTAACATATCTTGAGGAAAAATTAGGGAAGGATTTAACCTACTGGCAATGGGGCAAAATGCATAAAGTAACTTTTAAACATGCTTTCAGCGGCAATTTTTCTCTGCTTGATAAATATATAAATATCGGTCCTTTTGAAATTGGCGGTGATGGAACTACTATCGATAATACAGAATATCCATTTGCAGCAAGCATTGAAGAATATTCGATGTTTCGACATGATGAATTTGATAATGTGCTTGGTCCCTCAATGAGGTTTGTGTATGATTTTTCTAATCCCGATGAATTTTATATGATAATTACAACAGGACAATCGGGAAATGTTATGAGTGATAACTACAGAGATCAAACTCCATATTGGCTTGATGGCAAATACATGAAAATAATGATTGATGAGAGATCAGTTCGTAGGAATAAAGATCTTTTAAAATTTATTCACAACTAAACAGATACTTAATTATTTCCGGAAAACTAACTTAACTTGTCTTTTCAATGTTTGGGCATCATAAAATACTTAGACATTAGAATATTGAGTTCAAAGTCATCAAGTTTTCAGCAAGTATTATTATATTTGATTTGTATTCAAAAATAAATGAGAATGTATGAAAGTAATTGAACACTTAGAGAAAGCTAAAAATCCATTAATAAGTTTTGAATTAATTCCACCTAAGCGGGGTGGAGATATAAAAGGTTTACTATCTGTACTTGATGATATAACAAAATATAATCCTCCATTTATCGATATAACTTCACATGCTGCAGAAGTTATTTATGAAGAAACCGAAACTGGAATCAAAAAAAAGATAAAAAGAAAAAGACCTGGTACACTTGGTATTTGTGCACTAATCCAAAATAAATATAACATTGATGCTGTACCGCACGTTTTAACAAAAGGATTTACAAGGGAAGAAACAGAAGACTTTTTAATTGAACTTAACTATTTACAAATCCAAAATGTACTTGCAATTCGCGGTGATGATTCAGGATACGAAAAGCCGATTCCGGAAGGCAAAAGTAAAAATCCTTATGCATCCGATCTTGTAAGACAGATTATTAATATGAATCATGGAAAATATCTGGAAGATAGTTTGCTCGATGCCCGTCCGACTGATTTTTGCGTAGGGGTTAGTGGTTATCCTGAAAAACATTTTGAAGCTCCGAATTTGAAAACTGATATAAAATTTGTAAAAGAAAAAATTGATGCGGGCGCTGAGTATGTGGTTACACAAATGTTTTATGATAATAAATATTACTTCAAATATGTAGAACAATGTAAAGAGATTGGTATAAATGTTCCAATAATACCGGGACTAAAAATATTAACTTCAAAAAGTCATCTTTCGGCAGTTCCAAAAAATTTCTACATCAGTATCCCGGATGAATTAGCTGATGAAGTTATGGCAGCAAAACCGGAACACGTTCTTGATATTGGAGTTGAGTGGGCAGCAAAACAAGTAGAAGAACTGTTAAACAATGATGTAAGAAGTGTTCACTTTTACATTATGCAAAACTCTAAACCAATTATAAAATTGATGGAAAGATTAAAACTGTAATTATATGGTTGAAAAAATTTATAAAGGTAAAAGAATTAAATGGGGGATTGCAGGATGCGGCCGGTTTGCTGAAAATTCTGTATTACCTGCAATTCGATTGACCAGAAGAGGCACAGTTATTTCAATCTATAGCCGGGATGAAAAACGGGCAAAATTTTTATCTGAAAAATTCGGCATCTCTAATGCTTTTAATAATTATGATGAGTTCTTAAAATCTGATATTGATGCAGTTTTTGTTTCAAGTGCAAATGTGCATCATTATCAACAGGTTTTAAAAGCTGCAAAAGCAGGAAAAAATATTCTTTGTGAAAAACCACTTGCTCTAACATCTGCACAAGCAGAAGAGATGGTTAAAGTGTGTAAAGAAAATAATGTTTTACTTGCGGTAAATTATGTTCATCGATTTCATCCTCTTGTAATTAAAGCAAAAGAATTAATAGTCAATCAAAAACTTGGCAAGCTGGTTTCTATAGATTTGCATTTTAATATTGATTTACCACCTGATAACAATTTTAGATTTAGAAAAGATTTAAGCGGCGGCGGTGCGCTGCGTGATATTGGTACACATATGATTGATCTGCTCAGATTTTTTGGCGGCGAAATAGAAAGTATTGATGGTGTAATGGGCAATCTGGTTTATCAGAGTGAGGTGGATGATTTTGCACTTGGGACAGTAAAATTTATGAAAAGCGGTTATGGAACTTTTAATGTTTCATTCAATAATAAGAAAGCTTTTAACAGGATAGAAGTTTTATGCCACAAAGGCGCAATAGCCATTGATAATCTTATTGGAAGAAAATTAGCGGCACCTAAACTAACTATACTTTTGGAAGATGAAACAAGAAAAAGTTTTCGCAAGCGTGGTAATAAAATATCTTATGTGTTAAAATCTGTTCAAAAATCATTTCTTAAAAATCAGGATCCTCATGCTGCCGGAGAAGATGGATTAATAAATTTAAAATTAATGGAAGCGCTCGAAGAAAAATGTCTCAAAAGAAAAAGTTAGTTGATATTTGCCATAGAGTTTATGCTAAAGGATTTGTAGCTGCTTATGATGGGAACATTTCTGCCAGAACATCTGATAATACGATTTTAATTACCCGTTCAGGAGTATGTAAAGGTGAAGTTACTGAAAAGGACATTGCTGAAATTGATCTGGATGGAAGACTTTTATCAAAAAAAGTAAAAATCTCAACCGAACACAAAATTCATCTGCTTGCTTATCAAAAAAGAAAAGAGGTTAACGCTGTTGTCCATTGTCATCCCATTTATACAACAGCTTTTGCATTGATTGGTAAAGGGTTGGATAAACACTTTTTACCTGAGGTATTTTTAACATTAGGGAAAATCCCAGTTTGTAAATATGCTACACCGTCAACCGGGCAGGTTCCAAAAAGTTTGGAACCATATATAAAATATT
>DASVGS010000111.1:0-4309 GCA_036379435.1 Ignavibacteriaceae bacterium | reverse complement strand
TTAATAAATTTTGCAGCAGTTAATGATACTTTAGAATTAACTTCAAAAGAGTTATTGAACTCCTATTTAATAACTGAGCCGTTTGAAGTTAACGATAACTCTAATTTGACATACAGCATAATTTATGGTGTTAAAGATTCTTCAGTAGCAATCGGAACTCTTTCAAATTCTGATAATATATCATTTAAAGTAGAGCTAATTGATAATGTTACTAACACGGTGCTTAGTGAATTTAATCAGGTTGTTCAGAGCAAGAATAGTATAGTTGCTTACGAAAATCTGTCTTACCAGGTGAATACGGCTGGTATAGGAAATAGAACTGTTAGAATTCGTTTAATTGTTGATCCAAATTTTATGGATGCAAAATTTTCGTTATCTAAAATCTTTTCAGATGGCGCGCCATTGTCAAAATCTAAATTTAACGAAGTAAATTGGCGTGGATTAAATACTGTGGATAGATATGATCTTTCTCAAAATTATCCCAACCCGTTCAATCCAAGTACAACAATAAAATTCCAGATTCCTAAAGATAGTTTTGTTTCACTCAAAGTGTATGACATACTCGGAAATGAAATATCAACACTTATCAATGAACAAAAAGCACAAGGCAGATATGAGGTAAATTTCAACGCATCATCACTTGCAAGCGGTGTTTATGTTTACAAAATACAAGCTGGAGGTTTTATAAGCTCTAAGAAGATGATGCTTCTAAAATAAGGATATAAAACAGTTAATATTTTGCAGCTTAAAAAACATATACCCCAATTATTTATTTGATTGGGGTTCTATTTTGAAACTAACTCTATTTAATTGTTTTTTTTAAAAAATATCAATGGCTTGTGCAACTTTTTCCTTAATTATTTCTACGGTCATATTAACCTCTCTTAAAAAATGATAAAAAATTTAATCACTAAGTTCTTCATCGATAGTAATGAATGTTTTGAATTGAAGAACAGACTAAGCAATAATTTTTTTAGTTAAAAATCATTAAATGAAAAATAGATTGTTACCGATGCAAACCCAAACAAATAAAATTAAAACTATTTATTTAAAAAGAGTATTTACATTTTTTAATGTAAGTAATATTTTTTACTTACCGCATAAATATTTACCGACTATATTGACAGTGGCTTGATATTTGTTTTTTTTTTGAAGTATTTTTTAAGGAATGATTATTGATTTAATTAAAACACAGAGGAGAAATGAACAGATGTTTAAACTAAAATTATTTAAAGTAAATTTTCTAAAAGCTTTTACTGAAAGTAAAAATTTAAAACTATTTTTAATTTTAACTTTATCATTTCTAACACACTTAAGCTGCAGCACCACAGAACCAACCGATGACATTAAACCCGGAAGAAGAGATTATACATGGACGGTGGATACATTAAATTATCCTTTTGCCACCCTTTATAGAATTTGGGGCAGCTCCCCAACCGATGTTTGGACAACAAGCCCGGGTGACTGGGATAAATCAATTTCTCATTTTAATGGAATCAGATGGACCTCTTATGGTATTTCAGGAATGAATACTCCTCATTCTATCTACGGTTTTGCAAGTAATCTTGTTTATATCGGAACATATGGCGGTGGAATATGGAAATTTGATGGAAATAATTGGAATCAATTTGCTGAGTTATCAATAGATGAACACAATGATATTGCGTTTGATAATATTTGGGGTAAATCGCAAAATGACTTTTATGCCTTTGGTGCGTACTCTGATAGTAATGGTCTCGCGAACAATAGCGTTATAGCTCACTTTCAGAATAATAATTGGTCTATAATTAATAATGATGAGATAAAAGGAATAGTAGAACACTTATTTGAAAATAATGCGGATGGAAAAATATATTTTCAGGTTATTAAAGGAGGCTTGACTCATCCTGACAGTACAATACTTTATGAATATGATTATTTAGGCTTTAAGAAAATATATAGCGGCGTTTGGGATTATGAAAACACTGGAGATATCAGTCTGATACAGGGTGAGGTTTACTTCATAATAGGCAAAAAGCTAACAAGCAGATCAAATGGTGAATTTAAAACATTTTTGAATTTAGACAATACAAATTTTGATAATTATGTGTGGGGAACAAATAGAAAGAACATTTTTTTAAGAATGAATGATGGATTGGCACATTATAATGGAACAAACATAGAATATTTAGTTAATTTCTCAAAACCTAGAACAAAAATATTTGGAGCCGTTCTTTTTGAGAATGAAGTGTTTTTTATTGTTTATGAAGCATCAACAAATTTAAATTTGATATATCATGGTAAATTAGACTAAAGGAGGAATAGCAGAATTATTGTAAATAGATAATAATGAGAGATGATGTTGGCGCATCATCTCTCTAACTGAATAGACCAGCAGGCTTGCGACCTTAGTTTCTTTTTACAGAAACAGGACTATTCTTGTTTAAAATATAATAATTTAAGTCTAATTAAGGAGAATATCGGAAAAATAAATTTATTGTTAAGCTTGATCTTTTATTTATAGAATCTTCAAAAAACTAGAAAGGATAAAAAATGTTTAAATATTATTTTATTTTGTCGTTATTAATAAGCAACGCTCTACTATTTTCACAAACACAAACAGTAGCAAATCTTCCATATATTAAAAAAACTGCCATGTTATATTCTTATCCACCTGATGGTTTTCAATATAACTTTGATGCGACCAAAGATATTGGTCATTTATCAGTAGAGCAATATGTATCAAAAGATTGGCGCTCCATCTATAAGGTTGATATTTCAGCATTGCCTACTGGTTATCCTATTAAATCTGTAAAAATTCACGCCTACATTACCGAAAAAGATCTGAATAGCAGATGTTGGTTAGGGTTTGTTCCTAACAATTTAGACTTGAATAATGCAACAGCAATTTTTAATTCTAATTCCGCTGATTTTACTGTATTTGATTATACTGATACAATATCATACAATATCACATCTCTAATCACTTCGCAACATTTAAGTGATAAATATTTTATCATAAAAGCTCAAAGCTATGATGTATACAATAATTCATTAGCTAAAATTTCCATTTCGGTTGATTTAGAATTTTATATACCAATGCCCATCACCGTAGATAATAATTTTACAGATAATACCGGGAATGGGACAAACGGTAAAGTAAATATAAGCGATTATGCTGAAGATCAAACAGCTCCGTTTCAAATTAATAAAATTGCTGGGGATAATGTTTTGTTAACTGCTGTCTCCAATCAAACAAATAATCAAAATCATCAAATGATTTGGCACGAGGGTTCAATTAAACATAGTGAGTGGTGGAAAAATGGAGCATATAAAGGTTCTCTCCAAACTTATACACTAAATGTTGCTGAGAACGATAATAATTCAACATATCAGGCGCAACTAAGGAAAAACTTTAAAATCGATAGAGTCAATCGGACCGAATTTGATGGAAATCCAACAAATACAAGCTGGATAGTTGAACAAAACAGTGGTCAAATCTCTACCACAGGCAATGGCTATGCACCAGGACCAATACCTTATAATTTTGTTTATTGGACGGATAATTTATCAAATGCAACAACACGGAACATTACCCCAACCGATAACCAAACATACACAGCACTATACAAATACCCGCACCACTCCAACACAGGTTCGTTTTCAAACAGCGGTCAGCGTAAAGTAATAAAATGCGATTATGGTTACTTGCATCTTGTTTATGAAAGTATGGGTTATGTTTGGTATGAAAGAAGCACAGACAACGGATTGACCTGGCATATAATGAATGGCGGTAAACCTATTGATAAAAATCCATCCAAATCTCCATCTATAGATTTTTATTATGGTTACCAAAGACTTATAATAGTTTATCAAACCTGGGCGGGAGATAATAATGAGTTTGCAGCTATTAAAGCAGCTTGTTTTGCAAATGGTCAGTTGCAGTTTACTTCTACAATTTATGAAAGTTATCTAACTATATATTCCGAAGAAAATTATAAACCGGTGGTTGGGTATGCCAGCAATGATAATATAGCCGTTGCCTGGGAAGATTATGGAATATGGTATGTTACGGGTGTGTTATCTTTTGATTCAAAGCAGATAACATTATATAGTTCAGGCAGTGTTGATAATTATAACAGTGCTAATATAAATCCAACTATTGCAGCATATAAAACCACCCCCGGCACAGCAACATTTCATTTAGCGTGGCAGAACAATTACAGCACTATCAGATATTGTAATTTAACAGCACAAAGTGATCATACCTTTTTAGTTTCGGCAGTAGATCAGGTTTCACAGGGCTGCGGTTTCCCTGTTAATTATTATC
>DASVGS010000110.1:0-2624 GCA_036379435.1 Ignavibacteriaceae bacterium | reverse complement strand
ACTGTAAGTTATTTTAAAAGCAGCATTTTTTTTGATTGTGTAAAACTGCCTGCCGTTAATTTATATATATATAAACCGGAACTTAAACCTGATGAATTAAAATCAAAATTGTACGTTCCGGCTGGTCTATATTCATTAACCAGTACAGCCACTTCATTGCCCAGTAAATCATAAATCTTTAATGTTTGCCAACTGCCCGCGGGGGATTGCCAGCTTATTTTTGTTGTTGGATTAAATGGATTAGGATAATTATCAAACAACTTATAAGATAATATTTGTGAAGATGTTTCATCTGTAATACTTGTAACTGTGCCTATGGTTCTTAGTATCCACTCATCAGGATCAATTGTAATTGATTGTACCTGACGTGATAAACTTATCTGATAATCCTGATTTTGCTGATCATTCCAAACTGTAATTAATGTATCGCTTCCTGAAGTAAATTTAACTTTTAATTTAACCGGCATTTTAAATACAGATCGCCATCCGTTTTGAGCCTGTGATTGACTTAAGCTTATATAAAGTAAGTTTAAACCGGCATCATAATGATATATACAATTATAAATGGGATAATACTCGTCATAAATCCATTGATTGAAAAAGTAATCAAGGTCTTGTCCGCTTACATTTTCACAAATCATTTTAAAGTCTTTTGTTGATGCATGTTTATAAGTAAACCCGGGATCCTTAGCATATTGTTTTAAGCAATTAAAAAAAACATCATCACCAAGAACTCCGCGAAGCATATGTAAAACCCAGGCACCTTTTAAATAAATTATATCAATAAAAACACTGAAGGGGTCATCAATGTTCTGAAGATATAAAGTACCGCCTTGAAAATATTTATAATTTCTTAAATATGTTTTGTAACTGTTAAATCCATAAAGATGTTCCTGATACAAAGCTTCACTATAAGTTGCAAATCCTTCATTCAACCAACCATGATGCCAATCAGAACATGTTATCATATCACCAAACCACATGTGTGAAAGTTCATGAACACTTACCATTATCCAGCCAGCATTAAGAGTATTTTGCACCGTATTTGTTTGATTTTCAATTGCGCCATAAAAACCCAATTGAGTCATTCCATATTTTTCATTACGAAATGGATATGGACCAAATTTATTGCTGAAAAAATTTATCGCATCTGGTATTTGTAAAGTTCCCTGTACTGAAATATTAGAATCAGATTTAAATACATTATAGATAATCGGATAATTCCCCAATGAATCATGTATTGTTTGTTGAAACTGTGAATAGTTTGAAACTGCAATCATAACATAATATGGAACGATTGGATATCTTTCTCTCCATTTAAAAATGCTTTTCCCATTTTCGCTTATAACATTTTCAAGCGATCCATTTGAAACCGCGATAAGTTTATTACCATTTATTGTTGTATCTGGAATAATAATATCCATGTAAACAGAATCAACTTTATCACCCGGTCCATCTTTACAGGGATACCATAGGTGTGCTAAATAAGGGGTCGATAATGTTGCAATGATTGGTTCAGAATTTCCATGCGTTTCGTACCGCATCCCTTTTGTATTGTTTAAGATTGGCGGAACTCCAGAATAGTAAACAGTAAATGATACTGATTCACCTTGATTGTAATTTCTATCGAGCTGTAAAGTGATTTTATCATGAGAGCGATTAAAAGAAACAACACTTCCGGAAATATTGTTAACAACCAAAGAATCGGTTAGATCAAGAGTGATTTGAGCCAGGTTATTGATCTTTGATTCGATTACAAAAAAAACATTACCATTAATAAACGATGAATCAATTGATACTTCTAAAGTGATATAATAGAACTTTGCATCTGTTGTTGTGTCAATTAAAAAGTTTTCCTCAAATATTTTTTTCTCAATCCAATTTGCAGATTCCATTCGGTAAAAATCTGCCGGGTTTTCATCAACGCTGTTTTGCGCAAATGATGAATTATTTATTGAGAATAATAAAACAAGAAAAGTAAGTACTGTTTTATAAAATAATTTCACAGTTACTGCCAACTAAATATTTAATAATTAAACTTAGGTGATTTTACACATTCTTTCAAACCCTGTTGTATTGTGTACTTTAAATATTTAGCCTGTACTGAATTGAATAGCGTTTTATTTATTTGTGTTGCGATCATGTTCCAGATTTTAGCTGCTGTTTATAAAACGTTACCCAATTTTTTTATTTTGAATATAATTCCATTGCAGACAAGTAATAAGTAAGACTTGCAGTGCCATCCATTGTTGGTTCGTTTGTTGAATAATCACCATAGTCATCATGGTAAACAACATAGTCATTTTGAAAATCAGCATACTCATCAGAATTGTAAAGAGTTATTCCAATAAGTTTACTATAAATTGTATTATATACGGGTCCATCAACAAGTCCGCCATCAATCTGATAATTATTTAAATGTGTAAAAGCTGAGTGCGGGTCTGATGGATAATCTCCATCGGCAGGCAAACCAACTATCATGCTGGTTCCCCAAGGATTACAGCCAAACAGCCAGTCACGCAGTGCTGCTTCTTCATAAATAAATTGATCGTTTCCGGTTAGATTATTATAAAGTCTTAATTGAGTAAGCATAGCAGCAACAAGATTATTTGAACACCAGATAA
>DASVGS010000109.1:0-14477 GCA_036379435.1 Ignavibacteriaceae bacterium | reverse complement strand
TTAATAACTGGTGCTTCATCAGGGATTGGAGAGGCTTGTGCAAAAGAATTTGCAAAACTAAATGTTCGTTTGATTTTAGTTGCAAGAAGAGAAGAGAGAATTAAAAATCTTTCACACGAACTTCAAAAAGAATATAATATTAAAGTTAAATACTTAACTCTGGATGTAAGAAATTATGATGATGTACAAAACAAGTTTAACTCATTAGAATCAGAATGGAAGAATGTTGATATCTTAATAAACAATGCCGGCTTAGCCAGAGGCTTGGATAAGGTGTATTCAGGTAAGTTATCCGACTGGGATGAAATGATTGATACTAATATTAAAGGACTTTTAAATGTAACTCGGGTAGTTTCTCCCGGTATGGTAGAAAGACAAATGGGGCATATCATTAATATCGGTTCAACTGCCGGTCACGAGGTTTACACATATGGTAATGTTTATTCTGCAACCAAGTTTGCTGTAAAATCATTAACTCAATCATTCAGATTAGATATGCTTGATAAGGGTATAAAAGTAAGTAGTGTTGATCCGGGTATGGTTTATACTGAATTTAGTAAAGTAAGATTTTCGGGAGATGAAGAAAAAGCAGAACAAGTGTACAAAGGTGTTACTCCGCTTTCACCAAATGATGTTGCAGAAACAGTAGTTTTTTGTGCAACCCGCCCGCAAAATGTAAATATAAATCAAGTAATTGTAACCCCGATTCAGCAAGCATCATCAACACAGGTTTATAGAAAATGATTGTTGGGAGAAGCAGTTTCTTCCAACAAAATACTATAGTTTATAGTTTACTTAAATAAGCTCACATCCCCGGCGCCTTCACGTATTATTTCGGGCTCATCACCGCTAAGATCCACAACGCTGGATGGTTCGAAACTCATTGTATTTGAGGCAAGCATTAGATCTACCCGAGAATTAAAAATATTTTTAATTTCAAAGGGATCAATTAAAGCCTCACCTAATCTGGTAGTTGTACTTGTGCTTGCGATCGGATTACCAAGTTCCTTTACTAATTGAAGTGTAACTGCATGATCAGGAACTCTAATACCAACAGTTTTTCTTTTACTCCAAAGTTTTTTGGGAATTACTTTTGCGGCAGGTAAAATAAAAGTATATGGTCCCGGCAACAAATGCTTCATAGTCCGATAAGCATAATCAGATACTTTAGCGTAGTTTGATATATCTTTTAGATCCGAACATATAAAACTAAAAAGTTTTGTGTCTGTTTCGTTTTTGATACTGAGAATTTGCTCGATTCCATCTCTATTGAATAAATCACACCCCAAACCATAATAAGTATCAGTAGGAAAAATAATAATTCCTCCACTTTTTAAAACATCAACGGCTTTGCTAATAAATCTAATTTGCGGATTTTGCGGGTGTAATTCAAAAAATTCCATAACAACCTATAATTTCAAATTTCTTAAAATTTGTTCCAAAAATACTGTTTCTATAAACATAATCAAGACAAATGAGCAGTAAACTGTTGATAAGCTAAATTATTTAAGGTATTTGCTCAAATCAAAAAAATTATGAGTAAAATTTTTAGTTTTTTAGAACGTTTTTCTTATATTTAGGATTCTAAAATTGAAAAGAATTTATATTAAGGAGCAATAGCAATGGCCAGAAGATGCCAAGTAACAGGTGTAAGTCCGGTTGCCGGAAGTAATATTTCACACGCACACAATAAAACTAAAACTCGATTTTTACCTAATCTCCAAAAGAAAAGAGTTTGGGTTCAGGAGTTAAACAAATTTGTAACTCTAAAACTTTCTACAAGTGCTATAAAAACTATTAATAAAAAAGGTACTGCTCACATCGCTAAACTTGTAAGTGAAAAAAAGATAAAAGTTAGATAAAAGAATTTTTTAGTATAAATAAAAAAAGGGAATCCAAATGGATTCCCTTTTTAATTTTAAACAATAAAAAATTTACTCTCGAACAACCCATACTTTAATTTTAGCATTAACACTTGGATGGATTTTTAAACTAACTCCATATATTCCAAGAGCTTTAATAGGTTCTTCAATTTCAACTTTTCTTTTGTCGATGTCATAACTTTTTTCCTTAAGAGCATCGGCAATCATTTGAGTTGTTACGGTACCAAAGATTTTATCTTCTTCACCCACTTGAACTGGTATGGTAATAGAAACCGTTTCAAGTTCAGCGGCAAGAGTTTCTGCAGCTTTCAGTTCTTGCAGATTACGTTTTTCTACTGATTTTTTCTCTTCATCAAGAGCTTTAATATTTCCTTTGAGCGCAGCATAAGCTAAACCTCTAGGGAAAAGATAATTTCTAGCGTAACCGTCTTTTACATCAACAACTTCGCCTATTTTACCTAAGGATTCAAAGTCCTGTCTTAAAATAACTTTCATTTTTTCTCCGGCTTAATTTGACTATCTGACTGTATCTGAAACATATGGTAGAAGCGCCATATGTCTTGCACGTTTAATAGCTGCAGCTAATTCGCGTTGATACTTTGAGCTTGTTCCTGTTATTCTTTTAGGAATAATCTTTCCCTGCTCAGTAATAAATTTCTGTAAAAGTTTAACGTCTTTATAATCGATATATTTAATACCATTTTGCGTAAACCTACAGACTTTTTTTGTTCTAACTTCTTTCTTCATTTCCATTACCTGATTGTTTAATTAAACTTGATTCCTCCTCAGATAAAAATTTATCAAACGAGTCTTCTGTATAATCGATCGAATCATCAACAGCAACACTTGGCTCTTCATCATCGATCGAACCGTTTTCGTCAGTTCCAACTAATCTCTTATTCAGGAACTGAATCCTTCTAGCTTTGATTTCTACTATACTTCTGTTATGTCCATCTTCAGATTTCCAGCTTCTGCTTTGTAATTCACCATCAACTAATACGGCAGATCCTTTTCTAAGTCTGTCTCTGCAGCTTTCAGCAAGTCTATTCCATGCAACAATACCGACATAACAAACATCTTCTTGCCACTGATTTGTACTGTCTTTGAATTTTCTGTTTGAAGCAATTGAAAAATTTACAACAGGTGTACCATTAGTAGTTTCTCTAAATATCGGATCCTTTGTAAGATTTCCTGCTACAATTACGTAATTAATTTCAGGCATTTTCAAATCGGCCATGTGTAAACCTCCAAACTAAATCATTTAGTAATTATTAACCGTTATCTTCATTATTAGTATCTTCATCAGTTACCGGAGTTTTTACCTCAGCAGTATCTGGAATTACATCATCTTTCATAGTAGATGAAAGTGTTTTGTTTTTCTCGAGTTGCTCTAAAGCATCATTGTCTAGTTTGAGTGTAACATATCTCAAAATTTGCTCATCTAAGCTATATGTTCTTTCTAACTTGGCAATCAAATCACTTGGAGCATCAAATCTATAAATGGCGTAGTATCCAATTTTACTTTTTTCAACCGGATAGGCAAGACGCTTTCGTCCCCAATTATCGAGTTCGCGTATTTGTCCACCGTTGTTTATTATAAAATCTTTTATTCTGGTAAGAATTAAATCGATTTGCTGATCGTCTAACGCAGCATTTATAAGAACGGCACTCTCGTATACACCTGTTCTCATTTAGTATCACCTCCCTATGGACTTTGTGGCCCTTACTTTTTTAGAAGTAAGAGCAGGGTTTATAAAATATTTATTAAAAAGCGATCAAAAATTACCTAATTAAAGGCGCAATTACAAGAGAAACTACGGACATTAATTTTAATAATATGTTCAATGATGGCCCAGATGTATCTTTAAATGGATCACCAACTGTATCACCAACCACTGCTGCTTTATGAGCATCAGAACCTTTAAAGTATTTTTGTCCGTTAATCTCAATACCTTCTTCAAACATTTTCTTTGCATTATCCCAAGCACCACCGGCATTTGCCTGAAAGATAGCCATCAAAACTCCGGATACAGTAACCCCCGCAATAAGCCCGCCAAGCATTTCTTTATCACCAACAAATCCAACAAGTAATGGAATTAACACAGCTAATAATCCAGGAAGTACCATTTGCTTAATTGCAGATTTAGTTGAAATCTCAACACATTTACCATATTCAGCTTTACCTTCGGCATCCTCAAAAATACGAATATCTTCTTTAGACCATTGCGAATGTTCTACACCATCATTTTTCCTCATCACATTTAAGGCAGCTTTTAATTGAGGAATTGTATTGAACTGTCTCCTAACTTCTTCAATCATTGCCATGGCTGCTTTACCAACGGCTTGCATAGCCAAAGCCGAAAATAAAAATGGAATCATTGCACCCATTAATAATCCGGACATTACAATTGCTTTTGAAATATCAATTGAAGATAATTTGGCAGATGTCATATAAGCCCCAAATAGTGCAAGTGCAGTCAATGCTGCAGATCCAATAGCAAAACCTTTTCCGATCGCTGCAGTAGTATTTCCAACTGCATCTAATTTATCAGTTCTTGATCTTACTTCTTTTGGAAGTTCAGCCATTTCTGCAATGCCACCTGCATTATCTGAAATTGGTCCGTAAGCATCAACAGCCAATTGGATACCAAGAATTGAGAGCATACCAACGGCAGCTATTGCAATCCCATATAATCCACCAAAATTAAATGCTATGATAATCGCAAATCCTAAAACGATTGCAGGAAGAGCTGTAGAGATCATTCCTACACTTAATCCTGAAATAATATTTGTTGCTGCACCAGTTAATGATTGTCTTACAATTCCTTTTACTGGGCCTTTACCGCTACCGGTGTAATATTCTGTAATCATTCCTAACATCGCACCGGAAATAATTCCAACAACAGTTGCAATAAATATACCTGTTGAAGTATAAAGATTTCCTTTGACAGGATCAGCCCATTGATATAATGGATCTTGGAAATACCAGGTTTCCGGTAATAGCCATTTAATAAGGAACCATGAAGCGATAATCATTAATATCCCTGAAACTATATTTCCAAGGTTTAATGCTTTTTGTGGATCGCCACCCTCTTTAACTTTAACAAAAAAAGTTCCAATAATTGATGCAACGATGCCAACGCTTGCAATTACCAATGGAAGCAAAACCGCTCCCAGGCTGTTAAACTTTGCAGCAAATTCAGGAGTAAGAAAAAATGCAGCTCCCAGTACCATTGTACTAACGATAGATCCCACATAAGATTCGAAAAGATCTGCACCCATACCTGCAACATCACCAACATTGTCACCAACATTATCAGCAATTGTGGCAGGATTTAGGTGATGATCTTCGGGAATTCCAGCTTCAACTTTTCCAACCAGATCAGCACCAACATCAGCAGCTTTTGTGTAGATGCCACCGCCAACTCTTGCAAAAAGTGCAATGGACGACGCACCGAAAGAAAATCCGGTTATAATTGTAATTACTCTTGTAACATTTTCTAATGACGAAACTCCATAAATATCACCATAAAAAATCATCAAACCACCCAAACCTAAAACACCCAATCCAACTACCCCTAATCCCATAACAGATCCACCGGCAAATGCAATTTCTAATGCTTTACCAATACTTGTTCTGGCAGCTTGAGTAGTTCTTACATTAGCCTTTGTGGCTACTTTCATACCAATAAATCCCGCAAGAGCTGAACAAAATGCACCAACAACAAAAGATAAACCTACGAGTGGAGAAGAATCGGCTGAGTTAGCACCGCTAAATGCAAGTAGTGCTGCAACAGCGATAACAAAAAATATCAGCACTTTATATTCTGCTTTTAGAAATGCCATTGCTCCTTCAGCTATATGCCCAGCTATAACCTGCATTTTTTCAGATCCAGCATCTTTTTTTGTTATCCAACTTGATCGCCAGAAAGTGTAGAGTAATGCAAGTACACCAAAAAGTGGAATAATGTGAAATATTAAATCCATTATGCTCTCCTCAAATAGAGTTTATTCTGATTCTTTATTTAAATTTTCTTGATTTTTTAATCGGCTGAAGGTGCTAAGCATACTACTATAACCATCCAAAATAAAACTTTCTACCAATTGTAGGCTTAGACTAAAAGTTTTTTCTAATTTAATAAAATCACTCTTGCTAAAATTAGATAATACATAATCAACAAGGTTTCCAGATTCAAAATCATTACCTATTCCTATTCTGATTCTGGAAAAATTTTCACTATTAAGATGATAGATTATTGAATTTAATCCGTTATGTCCACCATCTCCACCGGATTTTCTAATTCTAATATCTGAAAAACTAAGGTGAATATCATCAACTACAACTAATACGTCTTCTACACTTGCATTATAAAACCTGATACAATCTAATACTGCCAAACCACTATTGTTAACATATGTATCAGGCTTAATTAAAACGAATGGTTTGCCTGAGTGTTCCCCTTCAACAAAATGATAATCATATTTTGAAGGTTTAAAAATCAGATTATTCTTTTCAACAAAAAAATCCAGAAACTGAAATCCCACATTGTGTCTGTTATTTTGATAACCTCTACCGGGGTTTCCAATTCCAACTATAATGCGCACTTAGTCTTATTCTTCTTTATCCTGCGGTTTACCCTTAGAAATCACTTCTGGTTCGGTAGCTTCAGCAGTTTCGCCCGCAACAGGTTCAGCAACTTTTTCAACTTTTGGATGAGTTACTGCAGCGATAATAGATTCAGGCGAAGTGAGTATCTCGAAATTATCAAATTTTAAATCACCTGCATGAATAGCATGACCCAATTTTAGTTCGGTAACATCTATTTCCAGATGTTCCGGTATGTTAACTGGTAAACACTCAATTTCAACTTTGTGAAGTGTATGTTGTAAAATTCCGCCTTCTTTTATTCCAATCGCATTACCAATCAATTGAACTGGTACTTCAATTTGAATTTTCTCACCTTTCTTCAGTCCTAACAGATCAACATGAACTATCTTTTCTGTAACAGGATCAAACTGTACATCTTTTATTATACAATCTAATTCTTCATGTCCATCAACATTTAAAGTGATCAGACTTGTTTTAGAAGTAAACACCAAGGGATGAATCGCTCTTTCTGAAAATTGGACAGCGAGTGGTTCATGATGTTTTGAATAAAAAATACCAGGAACTTTTCCTTCTTTTCTTAATGCACTTCTGGATGCCTTATCAATTTTGCTTCTTTTCTGTGCATCTATAATTACTTTCTCCATTTTATCTCCGGGTCTTATTAACCTTTATCTATATTAAATAATGAACTTATTGATTCGTTTTCAAATGTTCGTTTAATTGCTTCTCCAAATAACGGTGCTGCTGAAATTTTAACTATCCTATCGCAGGCTGTTTCATCAAAATGTATTGTATCAGTTACAAAAAGTTTATCAATATCACCACTGTTTAGTCTTTCAAATGCAGGGCCAGAAAGCAGTGGATGTGTAACTGCGCCATAAATAGTTTTTGCGCCTTTGTCTTTAAGTGCTTTAGCTGCTCCAACAAAAGTGCCTGCTGTATCAATTAAATCGTCAACCAGCAAAATATCTTTACCTTCAACCTCCCCAATTATATGCATAACTTCAGCAAGATTTTGTTTTGGTCTTCTTTTATCTATTACAATCAAACCAGAGTGAAGCATTTTAGCATATGCCCTGGCTATTTTGATTCCTCCAACATCGGGTGATACAACTGATAAATTATCTGAAAGATTATCGAGATAATTTAAAAATATTGATGATCCATAAAGATGATCGACAGGAATATCAAAAAATCCCTGAATTTGTGATGCATGTAAATCCATTGTCATCACTCTATCAGCACCCGCTTCAGTAATTAGGTTTGCCATCAATTTAGCAGTTATAGATACACGAGGTTGATCTTTTCTATCCTGCCTGGCATAACCAAAATATGGAATAATTGCAGTAATTCTTTTTGCAGATGCTCTTCTGGCGGCATCAATCATTATTAAAAGTTCCAGTAAATTTTCAGCCGGAGGATTAGTTGATTGAATTAAAAATACTTCTCTTCCTCTGATGTTTTCACCGTACTTCACCCATATTTCACCATCACTAAATTTTTTTAATTCGAGCGAACCCAATTGCACCCCGGTTGACTCGGCAATTTTTTCTGCTAAAGGAACATTAGACGTTCCCGCAAAGATCATATATCCTGGTGATGACATGGGACAATGCTCTATTAAATTTAAAAATAGATGTTAAATATAACCAAAGAGGTAAGTTATGTCAATAAAATTAACTAACTGTAAAGATAAATGTAATTTAATCTTTCTTTTTTCTAATGAGAAAAAATATAACAATTAAAAGAACCAAGCCAGCTAAAATATATATCCAATAAGGTGTTTCCTTTAATTTAAAAGGCTTAAAAGTAACTGATATGGTCTTACCACGACCTATTTCTGATAATGAATATGACCAGGTTAAATTATTTCCTGACTTATTAGTTGCGTTGTGGGTGACAATATCTCCCCTGATATCGTAATTATAAGAAACATGGTATTTAGAACCATCGATTCCAAAGCCGGTGGTTACGGGAGGAATGAATTGCGAAAATATTTTTTGGCCAGACGCTCCATCCTCTAAACTAAATCTTGATTGTGCAAATGCATTTGCAGTATTTAATGAATCTACATGATTAAAACTCAATTCAATATTAGCATGTATCGTTGAGTCTAATGTATCTGAATATGTTGCGATATTTATAATTCTAACAAATTTAGATGAAAACTCTTTTCTTATTGAATCGGGATTAAATATCTCCAGGCTTAAAATTGTAGCAACACTGCTGGTGTCCGAAAATTTCATCCAATAATTAATCTGCATATTTCCAGAACCATCAGGATAAATTGTGGTGTTCTGAACATAATTCAAACAGCTGGTTAATAACAATAATGTTATTACAGAAAGAAAAATTATTTTTTTCAATTTTATTTTTGCTTTGTTAAAAGTTAAAATTTATCTAAATCAAATTTATAGAACATTCTATAATTATTCATTATGTTTGTCTTTAAATTTTAGGAGATTTGTTTTGCCAACTTATGAATATAAATGTCTTAAGTGCCATAAAAAATTTGAAATCTTTCAATCCATGAAAGATGAACCTCTGAAAAAATGTCCTGAATGTAAGGGTGAACTTAAAAGATTAATTGGTGCAGGTGCCGGTCCAATATTCAAAGGAACCGGTTTTTATCAAACTGATTATAAAAATGCGGGAACTGGTTCTGATAAAAAATCATCTGAAAAAGCAAAGCCTGCAGACAAGTCTGCTAAAGATAAAAAGGGAAAAGAGTAAAGAGCTATTGATATTTATAAATTTCAATAGCCTTTACTAATTAAAAATCAGCACCTATTGAGAAATAGAAAATTGGTTTGGCAAATCTATCTACGTTATAAGCCCAGGCTATATCAAATCTTAAAAGAAAATATAAAAAGAAAACACGAGCACCCACACCTGTTCCCATTAACAGATCTTTACTTACAACACTTCCATTCTCATTCCGATTAAAAAACTGCAGTTTGCTTGTATTGTTCCACGCAGCACCGGCATCTATATATGCAACACCGAGTATATTACTGAATAGAATTGGAAGCGGACCGGGAACCAGATATCGTATTAGCGGAAATCTTAATTCATAGTTCATCAAAAAATATTTTGAACCTATTCGCTCGGAATAATTGTATCCTCTTAGTGGTAATACTGCTGTAAGAAATGCATAATCGCTAGTTGATTCAATAGGTATTTGAGAGGTTGCAAAAGATCGGTTTATCCAATTTTCAATTCCACCGAGAAAAAATCTTTGTGCATTTATACCACCTGAATATCCGCCTGAAAATCTCATTACGAATGAATAATCAGTCCAGAATCTTAAATAAGTTCTATAATCACCACTTAATGTATAAAAACTTAATTTTTTATCACCTATTCCCGGATTTCCATAAGCTTCAAATCGATATCTTGTACCTTGTATTGGTGAGGTATATCCCCACATAACATTATCGTGAACAAAGGCTAATGTTGGAACAATATATGAAGCTTGTTGCAGTGGAACAGAAAGATCGTCAAGATTTTCGCCTCTAACATTTAACCAGCTTATTCCGCCCTCAAATCTATAAAATCGATTTAGCGGTAAACTTGCTGATAAGTAAGCACCATAGCTTCTGTACCGATAGAGATTTACATAATTACCTCGTACCAGATTTACAAATCGTGCAGTATGAAAACCTTGTATACCATAATCGATTTTTCCGCCGAGATAATAGTAAGCCAAACCGTAATCACTGTTCTTTAAATCCACCTGCAAACCGGTTACACCAACCAATCGATGATCACCTAAAACATCACTAAAAGAAAGTATTGTTGTTCCGATTAATCCATAAAAAGTGCTATAGCCTGCATTTGCATAGATAAGATCCGGAGCGAAAGTAATTTTATATTTGTTGACCCTGTAATTACCATTTGAATCTAAATTATCTTTTGGAATAAATATCGAATCGTTTGCGTAAACTTTTTCTTGAGACGTATCCTGCATCCCAAATACAAAATTTGAAAAGTCTTTGCTATTACTTCTATTTAAAGTATCTGTCTCAACTACATCGCCGGTAAATATTTTAATTTCATCTTCATCATCGGGTGCAATTTCATTTTGTTTTTGTTCTTCGGGAAGTTTTTTAGTTTCTGATTTTTTATTCCTTAACTCTTCAAGTTTTGCAAAATATTCTGTGGGCTTTAAAACATCGACATCCAGTTTACGTTCAAACGGATTATCGAGCATAAAAATATTAAACACAGATTCGTACAGTGTTGAGAATACTAATTTTTTTGTGTCATTTGATAAAGACAGTTGGTACAAACCACTTAGTGAGTTTGTAATTGGTCTTATTGGAGAATTAATAATAGAATTTTCATCTCCTGTTTCTGAGATTGGTTTTATATAAATATTATTAATTCCATTAAGGTCCGAAATAAGAATAAGATTTTCACCATTGGCCTCTTCACGTGGAGACATCTCATCACTTAAGGGTAAATCAGTAATTCTCACAATTTTATTTTGAGCTAAAACAAATTTGTAAATGTCTTTTTGAGAATAATTTTGCTGTGATATTTTAAAATCATTCGGTAATTGTCTTCCATCAAGTTTATCTCCTCTATCCGATACAAAGTAAATCGCTTTATCATCATGAGACCATGAAGGATCTGAATCACTGAAAATATCATTAGTTAAATTTATTATTTCTTTTGTTTCAAAATTGTAAGTATAAAGATCAGATTGACGCGCATTCTGTCCGATAAAAGCAAGATACTTTCCATCATTTGACCATGTTACACTTTCCACAGCATCAAAATTTATATCAAGTACTTCCCTTTCTTCATCTTCAACATCAAATATATAAATTACATCTACTCCGCTGCTTTTAGCTGATAGAGCTATTTTTGTACCATCCGGAGACCATGTTAAACCTGGTGTTAAAATATTTAATTCTTCAAAATCAGGAGTTTGATTTCCTTCAATAAGTCGATCTATAGTTTTTCCCGTTAATGCATCCATTATGTAAAGACCAAAATAGTAATCACGATTCGATATAAAGGCAATCTTATCACCTTGTGGCGAAAGAGCCGGTGAAGTGTTGTAAAATCCTTTATCTTTTTCGGGATCGGTTAATCTTTTTGCAAAATCTTCCGGATCATCTCTTAAGGCAACATCAGGCCAAAATGTTTTTTTTATATCTTTCTTCCAACGTTCACCAAGTTCTTTAACATCTATTCCCAGGGTAGCTTTTATTCCTTCTTCAACATTTCCAACGCCTTTTATTTTATTTACAAGTTCACCTATTTTTTCTTTACCATATTTATTTGCTATATAGTAAAAAACAGACTGCCCGCCTCTGTAAGCAAAATATCCGCTAAGTTGATTTATTTCCGGCAAGTATTCACTTACGGCTGCATCACGGATAAACATGTCTGTATCAACATCCCATCCTAATGCTTCATACTCCGCAAGTCCCTCACTAAACCACAATGGAAATTGTAATGAAATATTATTTGCAATAATGTTTTGAATTGATCCGCCATAAAACATATCGTTCATAACAGCGTGTGTTAGTTCGTGATGAATCAAGTGACGGAATTGTTTGTAAGATCCTGTAAACTGAACTACAACTCTGTTTTTAAATAATTCAGTAAAACCTTCAATTCCTTCGCTTAGATATTGATCAATAACATTTGTTTCCTGAAATTCATTTTTAGAATTAAAAATAATTATAGTAATTCTATTGTTTACTCTATAGTTAAGAGTCGATTGTATCGAAGCTATGGCATCTTCTGCAACCTTTGAAGCAAATTCAGTTAATGTTTCACCATTCTGAGAAAAGTAGATATCAAAATGTTTTGTTTGAATATAATACCAATCATAGTCCTTTATGTGTACTTTGTTTTTCCCAAACTGTCCAAAGACATTTGTGAATAGGAGAAGTATCAAGACTAAAAAAAGTTTTATCATTTTCATTATTATTCCTCTGAATCAAGAATTATAAAATCTAACTCTGATTTTTCTTCATCAACCCGGATAAGTTTAACATTAATTTTATCACCTAACCGATATTGTTTTTTAGTTCGCTTGCCAACAATAGCATATTTTTTTTCATCGTGAATGTAATAATCATCATCAAGATCTCTAAGTTTTACAAGACCTTCTGCCAGTATATCAGTAATTTTAACAAAAATTCCAAAATTTGTAATACCAGAAATTATTGCCGAAAATTCATTGCCCTGATGATTTTTTAAGAATTCTATTTGTTTTTGCTTAACACTAAATCTTTCAGCTTCAACCGCATTTCTTTCTGCTGCAGATATATTGTCACAAATTTCTTCTAATTTTGCAAATGAATAAAGTTCTCCACTTTTTAGATTAGTATAATTAAAAAGTAAACGATGAACTATTAAATCACTGTACCTTCTTATCGGAGAGGTAAAATGAGAATAATATTTAAATCCCAATCCATAATGCCCAATATTTTCCGGCGAGTATACAGCTTTAGCCATTGATCGAATGGCTAGTTCATTAATTAATGCTTCTTCTTCTTTTCCCTTAACCTGATTTAAAAGATTTTGAAATCCAATAGAATTTGATGTTGCATGCGGGTCAAAAGTGTAACCTAAAGTTTTAACAAACCTTGAAAATTCAGCTATCTTTTCAGGATCAGGTAAATCATGAACTCTGTATACAAATGGTTTAACCGGACCCGATTTTGGAAGAGCAATGTGTTGTGCAACTAATTTATTTGCAAGCAACATAAATTCTTCAATAAGCATATTGCTTTGCTTCATCTGTTTTATGCTTATTGATACAGGAACTCCGTTTTCATCAAGTTTGAATTTTACTTCAGGTGACATAAAATCAAAACTACCTTCGCGCATTCTTTTATTTCTAAACAGCACAGCTATCTTGTTAAGTAATAACAATTCTTCTGATAGATCACCTTGCCCATCATCAATTATTCTTTGCGCTTCTTCGTATGTAAATCTTCTTTTACTGTTTATTATGGTTTTGTGGATTGAGTAGTCAATTATTTTTCCTCTCAGTGTCGTCTCAACTATAACTGAATATGTCAGTCTGTCTTCACCGGGTACCAGCGAGCAGATTTGATTTGATAACTTTTCAGGAAGCATCGGAATGACACGACCTACAAAGTAAACACTGTTACCTCTAATACTAGCCTCATCATCGAGTGTTGAATCTTTTTTTACATAATGAGATACATCTGCGATGTGAATGCCGATTGATAAGTTTCCATTTACTAATTTTTCAATTGAAAGAGCATCATCAAAATCCTTTGCATCATCAGGATCAATCGTAAATACATTTTTATCTCTATAGTCCAGACGTTTTTTTATTTCTTCTTCAGGTATTTTTATTTTGATCTTTTCAGCTTCATCCAAAACTGCATCCGGAAATTTATATCGCAAATTGAATTCACGCGCAATAGAGATAATATCAGTATCGTGTGTGCCGGCTTTACCTAAAACTTCAAGTACTTCACCCTCAGGATTAAGCATTGAATTATCCCAAACTAAATTTCCTACAACAACTTTATCCCCATCCTTAGCACCACTAAGTTTTGATTCATTAATATAAACATCTCTGTGAAGCCTGGGATCATCCGGAGAAATAAAAAAGAATGATTTTGATTTTTTTATTACTCCAACATACTCCTTCCGTTTTCGTTCAATGACTCTAACAATTTGTCCTTCTATGTTTTTGCCTTTTTGTTTTGCAAACAATTCAACTTCAACCAAATCACCATCAAATGCAGCCCCGATATTTCTTGCAGCAATAAAAACATCACCGCGTTTTTCATCATTAATATTTACAAAACCAAAGCCGTTTCTGTTAATTTCCAACTTACCTTTTAACCTGTTTGATTGAGGTACTCTGTTAAGTTGATATCTTTTACCTGTTCTGATGAGAAATGATTCTTCTTCCAATTTATAGAGTGCTGCCTTTAAAGAAGCATATTCATGATCGGAATTAAATCCGAGTTTGTTTG
>DASVGS010000108.1:0-2530 GCA_036379435.1 Ignavibacteriaceae bacterium | reverse complement strand
GCCAGGCGGTTCCAGCCATTTATAGCGACGATTGCAAGTGTTAATTCGACTATCTCTTCAGTTGTAAAATATTTTTTTAAATCTTCAAAAAGATTTTCCGGTGCACCTTCTGAAGAAATGTTTGTCAATGATTCGCACCATGCTAATGCGGCTTTTTCTTTATCTGCATAAAAAGGTGCTTCCCTCCACGCTGCTAAAACATGGAGTCTTTGTTCATTTTCACCGAGTGCGATTGCATCTTTAGTGTGCATATCCAGACAATGTGCACATCCGTTTATTTGAGATGCTCTGATTTTTATTAGCTCAAGAAGTTTATGATCAACCGAACTTTTATCCACAGCTTTTTGCACCCCGAACATTGCTTTATATGCTTCCGGTGAAGTTTTATACCAGTCTATTCTCATTATACTTTCCTTTAATCCTGATTGAATTTTTATAATAAATTATAATGTTATTTTTATTCTGATTTTTCTCTTACTTTTTTAACATCCTCAGCATTTATTACTTTTGCACCATTCCCCCAGCTTGTTCGTTCATGATTTATTACCGCTGCAACTTCTTCATCGGATAATTGATCTGCCCATGCTGGCATTGGAGTTTGATATTTTACTCCTTTTATTTCTTTACCGGATAATCCGAACAAGACAGTCTTTATATGATCTGTTGGATTTTCTGATTTAACTACCTCTGAATTGTTCAGTGGAGGAAAAACGTTTGGTAATCCTTGTCCGTTTTCCTGGTGACAGCTTGAACAGCTTTTGCGGTAAATATCAGCACCATTAATTGTGTTTAATGTTGATGGGATTTTATTTTCTGAAACAAGAGGTTGTAATTTTCTGTAAGTAGGCGTGTTTGCAAATTCTTCAGATGGCGACCACTGATTTATAAAATAAAACACTGCCCATGCAATTAGTAATATTAACAATACCCAAATCCAGCTTGGAATAGGGGAAGGTGTTTCTGCGCTCGTTGGCTCCCACTTAAAATCTGTTGTTCCGCCATACGCATTAACCAAAAGATTTAGCTTGCCTTCAACAATTTCATTTTCTTTTATTCCGTCAACAGTAATTCCAGGCCCGTTTCTTACAATAAATTTTATTTTTCTGAATGATTTTTTACCTGAATCACTATGAGCAACAAACTTTAGTTGATGTTCGCCATCTTCTAACTGTGAAGTGTCAAGTTCAAATCTTGCGGGTGGCTGATAAACCGCAATCGGCTCCTGATTATCATTAAGAAAAACTTCTATTTTATTTTTATAATTACTATTCATTCCGCAGTATTTTTCTTTTTATATGATTTTCAGATTTCTCCCCGGGTTTTACTAAATATTTTATCGTCAGGATCAAAACAATTATCACCACCAGTATTGAAACGACATAAACGAGATAAAACCAAAAATCTTTTTCTACATTTTGCATATTCTGGTGCTGCAAGACTATTAAGTAAATAAAAACGAAAAGTGATGTTGTGCATAACATACTTATTTCCCTTCATCTCTGATTTTTTTAACATCGCTGTTTGTTACCTGCACACCATTATTTCCCCAACTGCTTCTTTCGTAATTAACGATAGCGGTAATTTCATCATCACTTAATTTATCTTTATGAGCGGGCATTTCTGACGGATATTGAATTCCATCAATTGCTTCACCTTTCAATCCAAATAATATTGTGCGGATATGCTTTGATGGATCTTCTGAATTAACAATTGCAGAATTTTTTAACTGAGGAAAAATCCCTTTTATTCCTTCGCCATTTTGCTGATGACAACTTGCACAGTTTGTGTTGTATAACTGCGCTCCTTTACTGCTGATATTTTTGATATCATTGTTCTCATTTTGCGAAGCAGAAAAACCTTCAATTGGTTTCTGCTTTAAGAAAAGCAAATAAGCTACAAGATCTTTAGCGTGCTGAGTTGCCACAACCTTTCCGTTCTTTGGTGCGTATTCTTCAGGAACAGGAATTACAAGATCACTGGAATCAGGATTTTCTTTAATTTCGTATAACCAGGGATAAGCCTGCATAATGGAAGATTTTACTACAGCACGAGGATTATAAAGATGTATATGATGCCAGGTTTCACTTGGCTGTCTGTTACCAATATTACTTAAGTCAGGACCCGTTCTTTCACTACCTAAAACTGCAGGTGTCATTCTCAAGCCATCAATTGGTTTTAAATATGAATAATCTTCAGGAGCAGATGGTCTGCCGAAAACTTTATCCAACTCTAATGGTCTTACCTGCTGAGTATGGCAATACATACAACCCTCTGAAGTATAAATACTCAAGCCTCTTAATGCTTCAGGAGTTATATCGCTTTCACCACAAAGCCGTTCATCACTTGTAATCTGAGTTGCGGGAATAATAGCAATGATTATTGATAAGAATATAAAACCAAAGAATACCACACTGAACAATAACTTATGATTTTCACTAAACTTTATTTTCATTGATTTTCCCCCTCCACTGCTAATTTAGTTTTTGCAACTGGTGGTGGTTTCATCTTAAATAAATTATATGCAAAAATG
>DASVGS010000107.1:0-4786 GCA_036379435.1 Ignavibacteriaceae bacterium | reverse complement strand
GATCGATAGCAAGGCTGTAAATTGCATTATTGCTCAATCCTTTTGAAGTTGTAACGTATCCGTAAGCATCATCACTTGGATCATCGTACGTTCCTTTTTCATTGAAATAAAATAAACCAAGGCTTCCTTCATTTCCCATGGTGTACCATTTGGTTCCATACTGATCAATTACCAGGTTATCTAATTCACTAAATCCAGCATGCTGCTCAAGAGGATTTCTAAAGGAGTACCAGGCACTATCAGGAGTTAGCATATATAATGATTTGGTATCAGCCGCATTTAAGTTTAAAATCCATAAATTATTTTTTGAATCTTCTGCAAATCCCGTGATTACTATAAAATCAGGATTGTTAGGAATATTTCTGGTAGCAACCATACTCGTATTACCGGAATGAAAACGGGTAATAACGTTATCTTTTATTTTTACAAAACCTAATCCCCAACTTCCAGAATAAATTGAATTATCAGAACTATTAAAAATTGAATAAAAACTGTTACCGGAAAGTTCCGGATAAAGTTGAGAATTGTATGTTTTCCATTCAGCTCCATCAAATTCATATATTCCAACACCCGAAACATCTTTACCACTTGATGACCATAAATGACTATTTTTATCAATCACCATATTAGGAAATTGATTTGCAGCCGGACCATTTGGATAGAGGAAACTGTTGTTTAAATAAATTCCCAAATTTGTAGCAACTATTAAACCTGAGTTATCCTGAAAAGCAATTTTTGATGTAACTGAATTGGTAGTTAAAGTTTCAATCAAAGAAGTTCCATCAAAAGTATAAACTTTATTATTAGTAAGGATAAAAAGAGAATTATCTTTTGTGGTCAGATCAATTATTTTTATACCTTGCAAAGTTAAAAAGGGCTGCCAGTTTGTTCCATCAAAAAAATATAAACCTGAATTTGTACCTGCAATTAATTGGCTGTTATAAAAACTAATAACATTAACTCCTCCGGTAGGCAGTCCGCTGTTTTGATCGTATACATTCCAGGATTCAGGTGCAGAAAGATTTGTTGCCCCTGCTTTTTGTATCGCGATCCCGGATTCTGTAGCAGCGTATATAAGATTAGAAATTAAAACGTTATTAACTTTTATGTTCGATGTAAAATTACCGAACTTAAAATAAGAATCGTAAAAAAAATAATTCTTTGCATCAACCAAAGAAATTCCAAAATCGGAGGCAATATAAATTGTATCACCTGCAACCGTTATATCATTAATTTTTTTACTGGTTTTGTCAGAATTAAATATATCAAGAATGGATGTAAAAGAATTTGTTACAGGATTATAAACATCTAATTGTCCGCTGGCACTGCCAAACCAGACTTTGTTCTCATCATCAATTCCAACAGCAGTAAGTTCGGTTCCGTTTAAACCATCCGCCTTGCTGTAAGTTTTAAAACTGTTTTCTGAAATATTATAAAAGAAAGCGCCGCCTTGAGCCGCAGACCATACACCGGTTGAAGTTGCTGCAATATCTTTTACATACTTCATATCTGCATAATTATGCCAATTAGTTTGTTGTTGAGGATAGATGGAGAAGACAAATAATAATGCAAAACTGAGTGATATGATATTTTTCATTTGAAATCCTAAATAATTAAATGCAGTAAATATTATATCGATATCTTCTCAATTGTTTATATAAAAATAGGATAAATAAATTTTAATAAAAGTAGTAAAAAATTTCCTAAATCAGTTTAAATAAATCTGACATTTCTAATGCGGCCAGAGCTGCATCCCAGCCTTTGTTACCGGATTTAGTTCCAGCTCTTTCAATCGCTTGTTCAATTGTATCTGTTGTTAAAACTCCAAATATAACGGGAAGAGAATGTTTTTGAGCCACCTGAGATATTCCATTACTTGTTGCAGATGCAACAAAATCAAAATGAGGAGTAGCTCCTCTAATAATAACTCCAAGACAAATTATTGCATCGTATTTTTTTTTAGCTGCTAACCTGTCTGCTGTAGAAGCCAGTTCAAATGCACCGGGTACTTTTATTATATCGATGTTATTTTCGTTTACACCGTGTTTAACCAAACAATCATTTGCAGCTTTAAGTAAACCTTCTCCTATAAAATCATTAAATTTGCTTTGGATGATAGCAAATTTTTTTCCGGCACCGATTAACTTTCCTTCAATTGGTTTCATTGTTTTCTTGCATTCCTTAATATTTGTTTTTGCATAGCTTCAATTTTTGAACGCGTGATTGAATATTTCCCTAAGTTAGAATAATCATTTCTATCGCCGCCATGAAAATCAGAACCACCGCTTTCCAGCAAAAAAAATTCATTCACAATTCCTCTGTAATGTTTAACCTGATGAGGTAAATGCGAAGGATGTACGACTTCAATTCCATCTAATCCTGCATCAATTAACTCCACCATAATTGCATCGGGCAGATTACCCGGATGGGCAATAAATGAAAGTCCACCGGCATCATTTATAATTTTAAATGCACTCCTGGGTGAGACGTGTACTTTTCTTTCATATGCAGGTCCTCCATTACCAATATATTTGCTAAAAGCCTCAAAATAATTAGATACTAATCCCTTTTTTACTAAAACTTTTGCGATATGAGGTCTGCCCACGGCTGAATTACGAGCTAAAGCCATTACATCATCTAATTCTATAACAAGTCCAAGTTCTCTAAGTTTTTCGATAATTATTATTGCACGTTTTATTCTTTCAGCTCTAAAGAATTTAAGATAATCTTCCAGTTGTTTATTTGCCGGATCAAAATAATAGGCTAAAAGATGAACCTCACGATCCCGGATGTCAGAACTAATTTCTAAACCAGGAATAACCTCAACCCCAAATTTTTTACCTGCTTCCGTAGCTTCACCAATTCCATCTACAGTGTCGTGATCAGTAACAGCTACAATTTCAATACCTGCATCTTTTGCTTTTTGTATTAGTTCCTCTGGTGAGTGTTGTCCATCCGAATAATATGTGTGCATATGTAAATCAATTTTACCACCCATAAATTAATTAAACATCTCTTTAAATTTTTCGTAATCAATTATTCTAAGTTTCGAACCATCCAACTCGACCAGACCTTTTTTTGCAAACGAATGTAAAGTTCTTGAAATAGTTTCTCTCGAAGTTCCTGCCATATTTGCCAATTCCTGCTGAAACGGCAAGTGATCAATTTCTACCACACCTTGGCGAATTTTTCCGACATCATCAGCAAGTTGTAACAATACAGTTGCAACTTTTCCTTCGGCATCCTTAAGAGAAAGAGCTTTAATTTTCATTGTTGCATTTCTAAGCCTCTTGGTCAATTCAGTAAGCAGTGCAACAGAAACATCCGGGAATTTTGCAATCAAATCCAAAAACTCCGCTCTCTGAATTATAAATAATTTGGAGTCTTCAACTGCTGTAACCGTTGCAGATCTTGCCATTCCATCCAGCAAAGACATCTCACCAAAAAAATCTGATTCATTAAGTAGTGCCAATATTACTTCTTTGTCGTCGCCGCTTGATCTGGAAATTTTAACCTTACCTTCAGCAATAACAAACAGTGCTGATCCGGTATCTTCCTCCGAAAGGATAACACCATTTTTTTTGTAAGATTGTATTACACCCGATTTTGCGATTTTTTGTAGAGTTTCATCATCCAGATCAGAAAAAATCGGAACGTTTGCTAAGAACTCTGTATTGTTAAGCAAAATATTACCTCTCTTTTAAAAAAATAAATTCATCAAAAAATACCCTTGAAGCATCTTAAAGTCAACTTGTTATAGTACATAAGTTTACAGTTAACAAAATAAATAGATTAAAAGTAGTATTTCTTAAACATTACAGCGGTTTTTTAATTGTTTTTTAAGGCTCATGTGTCTATTTTAAGCGGCTTAAATTTTCAATGTTAATTAAAACGGAGATATAGATATTATGGCTATGATGGCCAAAATGAGGAGTTTAGCTCCTGCTTTTATTCTAACAGTAGGCGGATTGTTTGTACTGTTTATGGTAATTTCTGATTCAAATGTTCTTGAAGCACTTGGCGGCGGAAGGAGCAATAATATTGGTACTGTAAACGGTGAACCCATTACCTATCAGGAATTTCAAACAGCCTTAGATCAACAAGTCGAAAATCAGAAAAGACAAACCGGTAAAGATCCTGAGGAAGCTCAGATGGATCAGATTAGAGAGCAAGTGTGGGATGCAGTTGTAACTCAAAAAATATTTGCTCAATTAATTAAGAAATACGGAATTACAGTTTCTGATCAGGAAATTAAAGATATTATTTTAGGCGATAATCCACCGGATTTCTTAAAACAAAATTTTATTGATTCACTGGGTAATTTTAATAAAGAACTTTACAGCCAGGCAATTTTCGATCCGCAAAATAAAGCTGCTTTAATTCAAGCAGAAGAAATAGTCAGACAATCAAGATTAACCCAAAAACTTCAAAGTATGATACTCGCTTCAGTAAATGTAGGAGAAGATGAAGTTAAGGATAAATTCATTGATCAGAATATGCACATTGAGGCTGATTATACATTAGTTGATGTAAATCTTGTTAAGGATTCTGATATAAAAATTACTGATGAAGATTTAAAAGCTTATTACGATAAAAACATTAATACATATAAAATTCAACCTCAGAGAAAATTAAAGTTTGTGATGTTCTCTAATGCCCCTACTGCAGAAGATTCTCAGATGGTTTACAAAAATTTAGAAAATGTTAAAAACACATTATCAAGTGACACATTAGGTTTTACTAAACTAGTTGGAATTTATTCAGAAATGCCTTATTCAAAAGATAC
>DASVGS010000106.1:0-2707 GCA_036379435.1 Ignavibacteriaceae bacterium | reverse complement strand
TGGAAATCTTTTCTTTAGACCTTGCTGCAGGAGTAAACTGGAGAAAAATTGAGAGAGAAAATCGGTACAAGTCCGCCGATTTATTAACAAATGCTTTGTATGATTCCAGGATTGATGAACTGAAACTTGAAATTGATGCTGCAACCAGATATACATCAAAACTTTTTGACGGTATGATAAGATTTAATTTTTATGAAAGAGATGAAAAGCACGTGGCAATCAGATTTGAAGGTATGCAGGAATCCATTTTTGAACAGAAAACAGAACTGGAAGAACAAAAAAATAATAATTCCAGCAGAGCAACGGTTTCAATCAGCGGAAACTTCAAAATATCATACACAGATCAACTAACTTTTAGTCTTTATCAGAGTAAATTAATTTATGATACTAAAAGCAATCTTAATGATGATGACAGAGATGAACTGCTTTCTATAGTCCGATTGCGATATTTAAAAATGCTAAGTCCATATTTTTCGGGATTTATAAATGCTGAAGGTACTTTTGGTCATACTGTGTATTTATTTGCAAGCAGAAGTTCAAATAATAATCAAAACAGAATTATAAGATTACGTGTTGGCGGCGATTATTATGGCAGCACAATTAAATCATTTAATAGTTTTGAAGTATCAGCAAATTATACAGTTTATGATTTTGAAGATATCGCAACAAATAATAAAAGCTATGCGTTCAGACAATTTACCGCAGTGGATTCAACAACATTAAGCTTAACTAATGATGTTGCTTTATTTACTTATGGTTACTTAAAACTTTCTGAAATTGGAGATTTCAAATGGGATAATTTCTCATCCAGACCAACACGATTTTTAGAAGAGTTATATTTTGAACCAAGATTTATTTTAAATTATAATAGAACTATTTTTTCTGCAGGTTTAAGATTATTTTTACTTAATACTTATTCATATCAGAAAAATCAAAAAACTCCTGAAAGTGATTATCTGAGCATAGGACCGATTGCCTTAATTGATCTACAAGCCTGGAAAAGTTTGAACATTCTCTTAAAAGGCTATTATGAATTTATAACAAATACCGATTTACCTGAAAAACAACAGGCTAGTCTATTGATACAAATAAATTGGAAATTTTAATTGAAACTAATATATTGGCCACACTTAAATAATAACTATTAACAGAATTGGCTGAACCAAAATACTATTTAGAAATCGAGAGTACTCCTAATAATTTAATTACTGTAGAAGAATTTGTTAATTATTTTTCTATTGAGTTAGGATTAGACCAGGAAAAAATCAACGGATTACTTCTTGCTATCACCGAAGCAACTACTAATGCTATAATACACGGTAATAAGAATAATAAACTTAAATTGGTTCGCATCTATGTGTATGTTGAAGACTCAACACTTACAGTAAAAATTAAGGATGAAGGCAAAGGATTTGATCCAACAACAGTTCCTGATCCTACAGATCCTGAAAATTTGTTAAAAGATTCCGGTCGTGGTTTGTACCTTATGCGGGTTTATATGGATAGTTTGACATATAATCAAACTGCTGAAGGTACTGAAACTATCCTGACCATAAAATTATAACTACAAATAATCACATTTCTTAGTCCTTGCATCTATTTCGATTAAGATATAATAAATATTCATTCCAAGCAATTTATCTCTTTGCATCTACTTTTATACTTATCTATTTTTAATGAAAGATTTAATTAAAATTTTTCAGAGGAGACTAAAATGGCACGTAAAAAAATTTCTCTAATTGGCGGCGGACAAATTGGTGGTGTGCTTGCTCAACTTATTGCTTTAAGACAATTAGGCGATGTTGTGATGTTTGATATCGTCGAAGATTTACCACAGGGTAAAACTCTCGATATTGCAGAAGCATCAAGAGTGGATGGATTTGATTCTTCAGTTAAAGGAACAAATGATTATAAAGATATTGAAGGTTCAGATCTTGTAATCATAACCGCTGGTTTACCCCGTAAGCCAGGGATGAGTCGGGATGATTTACTTGTTACGAATGCTAAAATTATGCAATCAGTTGCAGAAAATGTTAAAAAATTTGCACCCAATTCAATTGTTATTATTATCTCAAATCCTTTGGATGCAATGGTTACTCTATTTAAAAAGATTACAGGATTTCCTGAAAACAGAGTGATGGGACAGGCAGGTGTTTTGGACTCCTCTCGCTTTTCAACATTTATTGCCTGGGAACTTGGAGTGTCTGTTAAAGATGTTAATGCTATGGTTCTTGGCGGACATGGTGATACGATGGTTCCTATTGTTCGATATGCAAATGTTAACGGAATTCCTGCAATGGAATTACTTGAAAGAAAATATAAAGATAAAACAAAAGCTGCCGAAGTTATGAAAGCAATGGTAGAAAGAACAAAAGCTGCGGGTGGTGAAGTTGTAAAACTTTTAAAAACAGGATCAGCATTTTATTCTCCTGCATCTGCAGCAATTGCAATGTCAGAAGCAATTATTTATGATGAAAAACGTGTGCTGCCAGTTTGCGCATTACTTAAAGGTGAATTTGGAATAGATGGATATTATGTGGGCGTTCCGGCTGTACTTGGCGCTAATGGCGTTGAAAAAATAATTGAGTTTGAACTGGATGTTGAAGAAAAAGCATTGCTTGATAATTCTGCAAAAGCTGTAAAAGATTTGGTAGCTGATATGGAAAGATTAGGTTTTTAATTGAGCTTTTATTCCCTATAAAAAATA
>DASVGS010000105.1:0-2551 GCA_036379435.1 Ignavibacteriaceae bacterium | reverse complement strand
AAATGCACTCAGACACACTTTTTAAAGCATGAGCCAGAATAATAATTTTTTCTTCTGCATTCTTTCGTTCAGTAATATCAGTTACAAATCCTTCAATGCAAACAACATTATCCTGATTATCATATATAGCGCGCCCTTTTTCCCAAACCCATTTTTCGATTCCCTGATTAGTTGTAATTCTATACAACAATGTAAATGATTCATGATTATTTACTGCGTTTTGTACAGATTCAAAAACTAACAGCTGATCCTCTTTATTTATAATATTTGCATAACTGACTACTTTGTCATTAAGTAATTCTTCTGCTTTATAACCCGTTAATTGATAACAGCCGTCACTCACAAATTCCATTGTCCAATTAATATTGTTTTTGCATCTATATGCCATGCCGGGCAGATTACTCATAAGAGTAGAAAGCTCACGTTTTTGCTCTGATATAATTATTTCAGATTGCTTTCTTTCCGTTATATCTCTAAAGATCGCCTGCAGATAAACTTTATCCTGAAATTCGATTCGCTTTAAACTAACTTCTCCATCAAAGTGGGAGCCATCAAATCTTGTATGCTGCCATTCATAAAATTGCGGAGAACCATTAAGCGCTAATTTAATTTTTTCCTGAATCTTTGCTTTCGATGAGATGCCATCAGGTTGTAACGCTGGTGAAATTTGATATAGTTTTTTACCGACTATTTCATTTTTTGTAGAATTAAATATTTCAACTGCTTTTTCATTGCAATCAATTATCACATTATTTTCGATTAGAAAAATAGCATCATTGGCAGACTCAAATAGCGTTTTGTATTTTAATTCACTTTGTTTAAGAGCGTTCAACGCATTTTGTTTTTCAGTGATGTCAGTAAAGAATACTGCAATAGTATTTTCAGATAGCTTTATTACTGAAAATTCATAAAACCCCTTAAAATGTAAATCCTCATAATCTAAACTTTGATTAAGCAATGGTTTTCCGGTTCGTATAACTCCAATAAATTTATCAATCATATTTTGTTTAGCCAGCGAAGGAAAAATATCCTGTATTTTTTTTGATATTAATGCATAAACATCTATTTGAAGAATACTTACAGCTGATTCATTAGTACTTATTAAAATCAGATCGCCATTTTCATCAAGCCTGTAAACAAGCACCCCGAGCGGTGTTGCATCTAACATGTTTTGTAAACTCTGCGAAAGATTTTTTGCATTTGCTTCAGCATTTTTTTGAAAAGTTATATTATCAAATACAAAGAAAATTTTTCTTACGGGTATGTCATCGTCAAGTGTGTATATAGTTTCTCTTACCCAAAACTCCTGTTTATTTTTACGCAGCATTTTCAGTTCGTGCGATGATTGCTTACCCGGGTTAAGCAAAATGTACTGAATATGTTTTTCGATTCGTGTTGACTCTTGTGGTATGAATAAAGTTGAGATATGTTTGTTTATTAATTCATTTACCTGATAATTTAATTCATTAGCACCTTTTTTATTTATCGCCAGTATTCGTCCTTCTAAATCAGTTGTGATGTTTATTAATGGATGATTTTCGTAAAGTATGCGATAATTATCAAAGTTTTCGTTTTGCATTTTAATCTAATTTTCGTCTATTCAGATCTTTATCACGTTCTTAATGTAAATATTATAAATATTTAATTAAAAAAAATAAAATTGGTTTAGCATAAAGTTAAAATTTATTCTGATAAATTATTAAGATTATTTTTTATGTGTGTTATCTATATTAAACTTTATCCCGTAACTTTAATAACTTTTGTTCAACAAATGATAGTTGGTAACCATTTAAATTGGTTAAATTTTACTTCTGGCTTATCTTTACATAAAAAAAATTCAATTTACTCTTGAAAAACTATAAGTTAATAATTCAATACGATGGCTCTGAATATTCGGGATGGCAAATTCAAAAAAACTCTGAATCCATTCAGGCAAAAATTACAGATACTATTGAAATTTTATTAAAGGAAAGAGTTAATTTAATTGGTTCAGGCAGAACAGATTCTGGAGTACATGCTATTGGACAAGTGGCTAACTTTAGAACTGAACATGAGATTGATATCTACAAATTCAAATATTCTCTTAATTCTCTTTTACCATCAAATATTGTCATCAAGGAAATGAAAGAAGTTGATTTGGAGTTTCATTCAAGATTTGATGCTAAAAAAAGAACTTATTTGTATCTGATAACACAAACAAAATCGCCTTTCTACAAAAATTATTCATATTTTTATCCTCGAAAAGTTAATTTACAATTACTGAATAATATTTGTACAATCTTTTTGGGTGAAAATAATTTTACTTCTTTTAGCAAGAAGAATATCGATATTGAAAATAAAATTTGTACAGTTTATAAATTATACTGGCGTAAAAAAAATGAGCTGTTTTTTTTCACAATACAGGCAGACAGATTTTTACACGGTATGGTTAGGACAATAGTGGGTACATTGCTTAATGCACAGGAAAAAAATGAACCCGAAGAGTATATTAGTAAAATATTTAATTCACAAAACCGGGAAGATGCTTTTGAATCGGTACCGGCAAAAGGAC
>DASVGS010000104.1:0-3309 GCA_036379435.1 Ignavibacteriaceae bacterium | reverse complement strand
TGTCTATATTTGCACTCCCTAACGCAATGTAAGGGTAATAAAATTGAAAATTTAATATAAGTTTTTGACCAAACGGAGTGGTAGTTCAGCTGGTTAGAATGCCTGCCTGTCACGCAGGAGGTCGCGGGTTCGAGTCCCGTCCATTCCGCCAATTACATTTCAAAAATGTGCAAAAGCCTTCAAATCGTATGATTTGGAGGCTTTTTTGGTTTTAAGCCATACCAAATTATATAATAAAACCCAATATTTATGAGCGTCATTCATGACGTCTTTTGAAACAATAAAAAAGACGCGTTGAAAATGACGCTTCTAGCTGTGAATCAAGCTGTTCAACCATTAAACATCTTGACTTGATGAGACTACATTTCGACATTTGTTTAATCTATTAATGATGTTGTTATGTTAGAAAAAAGCTTCGGGCTAATCTTCTTTCTGAAGAAACCCAAAAATGAAAAAGGAAATTTAAGGTATATCTACCTACGTGTGACGGTCGATGGTGTGTCGAAAGACATCGCTCTAAAAAGAAAGTGGGACAGCCAGCGGTGGAACGCCTCCGGCGGAAGAGCCATCGGTTCAAAAGAAGACGCCAGAGAACTCAACAATCTACTTGACGTAATGTGTAGTAAAGTATATCAGGCAAAGAAATCCATAATCGACCTAGATCAAGCTTTAACTGCCGAAAATCTTAAAAACGTACTCACAGGGCAAGGCGAAGAAGAGCGAACAATCGTTGCCACATTCCAACATCACAATGAGCAGATGAAAATTCTTGTCGGGCAGGAATTCGCTCCGTCTACCCTGATGCGTTATAAAACAGCATGTGACCATACTGCTTCGTTTATCCAATGGAAATATCAGGTTGATGACATTCCCGTCAGAGATTTGAACTACGAATTTGTTTCGCAATTTGCATTCTGGCTAAAGAGCGTGAGAAAGTGTGGGCATAATGCAACAATGAAATATATTGGAAACTTGAAGAAAATTGTATTAGAGTGCATTAAAAAAGGTTGGCTTGTTAAAGATCCTTTTGCAGGATTTAAAACCAACAAGAAAGAAGTAATCCGTATTGCGCTTACTAAACAAGAGTTAAAACAAATAGAAAGCAAGGAGTTTGAAACCGACCGGTTAAATCATGTCCGTGATATTTTTCTTTTTAGTTGTTATACCGGTTTGGCTTATGTAGATGTTTATCAATTGCGAAGGTCAGATATCGTTGACGGTGTCGATGGCGGTAAGTGGATAGTTACCACAAGACAGAAAACAGAATCTGCTACAAGACTACCTTTATTGCCATCAGCCATTGATATTATGAATAAATATGAAGATGACCCAAAATGTGTAATTAAAGATTTGGTGCTCCCCGTTTTAACAAATCAAAAAATGAATTCTTATTTAAAAGAGATAGCCGACTGTTGCGGGATAAAAAAGAACTTAACTTTTCATATCGCTCGGCATACTTTTGCGACAACAGTGACTTTAAGTAATGGAGTACCTATTGAAACGGCTTGGTCATAAATCGTTAAAGCAAACACAGCATTATGCTAAAATTGTTGATTTGAAGATTAGTGAGGATATGACTTCGTTGAAACATAAACTAGCAGGCAGTTAGAAAGAATTGCGAACTGCATATGAAGGCCTAACAATTTATTATAGTATCAAATCAAAAACACTTAATTTTAAATCCCATGACAACCGATCAAATTATAATCTATAAAACAACTGATGGTGTTACAAATGTTGACGTGACACTTGACAAAGATACTGTCTGGTTAAATCTTAATCAGTTATCCCATCTTTTTGGAAGGGATAAGTCAGTTATTTCTAGGCACCTTAGGAAAATTTATGAAGAAGGAGAGCTAGATCGAGATTCAACTGTTGCAAAAAATGCAACAGTTCAAATAGAAGGTAAAAGACGTGTAGATAGGGATATAGAATTTTACAATCTTGACGCGATTATTTCTGTAGGCTACCGAGTAAATTCAAAGATGGGAACTCAGTTCCGAATCTGGGCAAACAGAATATTAAAGGATCATCTTCTAAAGGGTTACTCTATAAATGAACGAAAACTAAAAGAGCAAACCGACCAGTTTAACTCACTAAAGCAAACCGTTCAACTATTAGACAATGTGCTTAAAAACAAAGAGCTGACGTCAGATGAAGCAACTGGCTTACTAAAAGTTGTTACAGATTATAGTTATGCTTTAGATATACTTGACAAATATGACCATCAGCAGTTAACAATTGAAGGCACAGATGATCAGCAATTGTTTGTTGCAACTTATGAAGATGCTATGAACGCCATTAAAGATCTCAAAAACAAATTTGGTGGCAGTTCATTATTTGGAAATGAAAAAGACGATTCCTTTAAAGGTTCAATCGGTGTAATTTACCAGTCATTCAGTGGCGTTGATTTCTACCCAACTATTGAGGAGAAAGCGGCTAACCTACTATATTTTGTAGTTAAGAATCATTCCTTTTCAGATGGAAATAAACGGATAGCAGCTTATCTCTTTGTTTGGTTTTTAGAAAAGAACCAAATACTTTATCGGAAGGATGGTTCAAAGCGTATTGCAGATAACGCTCTCGTAGCATTGACTTTAATGATCGCAGAAAGCAAACCGGATGAAAAGGAAATGATAGTAAAAGTAGTAGTCAATCTGATTAATCCAAAAAATTAATATAGAAAAGCACACTATTAGGATATCTCTTGAAAATTTAATGCTGGGTTATTAGATTCAAGTAGGGATTTAAATGAGCCAAGCTAGAGGAGATCTAATTTCAATTGAAAAGTCGGAAGATAACTAAGTTGTTCAACTTTTCGGGAGTGTAACGTGAACTGTGTCAGGGTCTAAATTAATGCTACTCAAATACTTCTTTGTTCTTTAAGAATTCTATCACCAAATTTAATATATAATTGTGAAATGGCAATGCCCCAGTTATGGATTGGCATTGTCCATTTTTTGTTGATATTCATAATGACCAGATACATCAGTTTGAGCAATGCCTGATCAGAAGAAAAAGCACCTTTTGTTTTGGTGACTTTTCTGATCTGTCGGTGCACTCCTTCTATCGGATTGGTGGTGTAGATGATTTTTCTGATAGCACCTTCATACTCAAAGAAAGCAGACAGGTTCAGCCAGTTGTCCATCCAGGTCTTACAGCTCAAGGGATATTTACTGCCCCATTTCTGTTCGAACTCCAACCGTCTTTCATAGCCCTGCTCTTCGTTTACTGCATTGTAGATAGGCTTCATCTCTGCCATTACCGCTTTTTTGTCCCTGTCAGGGACATAGCGCATACTAGTTCGGA
>DASVGS010000103.1:0-3508 GCA_036379435.1 Ignavibacteriaceae bacterium | reverse complement strand
TATAAACAATAAAGTCGATGATCAAAAAATTAGTATTGAGTACAAAAAGATTTCTGTCAATAAAAAAAATATTAATATAGATTTTAAACTTCCTGATGATGTTACAATTATAAAATGGTAAAGTATAGTTTTTACATCCTTCTATTTGTGTTTTTCCTAAATAATATTGATGCACATGCCCAAACAAATCAAATTGATTCACGTAAAGCTGAATTAAATAAATTAAAAGAAGAAATTTCCCGCCTTGAAAATGATTTATCGTTAAAAAGTAAAAAAGAAAAAAAATCGTTGGAAGATCTTGAAAACATAAGCAGACAAAATTTTCTTGTAAGTAAACTTTTAACAAATCTAAGGCGTGAGGAAGAACAAAAGCAGAACGAAATTAATGAAAGTGTTCGGAATATTTCCGAAATAGAAAAAGAAATCGATCAGCTTCAAAAGAATTATGCAAAATATGTCAGATCAACTTTTAAAAACGGATCGTATACTGAGTGGGAGACAATACTTGATGCTAACTCTTTTCACCAGGCTGTTATAAGATTGGAATATCTGAAACGTTTTTCTGTAAGCCGCAAAAAAGACCTTGTTAAATTAGAATCAAATAAAAATGATCTTATAATTGCTAAAGCAAAACTTGAAAATGAAAAAAAAGAAAAACAGCAATTATCACTGCAAAAAGAGAATGAAGAAAAATCTCTTTCAAAAAAATTGAAAGATCAGAAGTCAATTATTGCGGAAATAAAAAAAGATAAAAAGAAGATTGCTAAAAGTGTAAATGAGAAAAAAAAATCAGAGCAAAAAATCAGAGATTTGATTGTTAAGTTGGTTGAAGAGGCTGAGGCAAAAAGGAAGAAAGAGGAAGCTTTAAGATTAAGTAAAACCGAAAAAGTTGCTTCAACCGAAACAAAAACAAAAAAAGAAATTGATGGAAGTGAATACAATTTTGATCTGTCCACATCAAAATTTACTTCGTTCAGTGATCTGAAAGGAAAACTTAATTGGCCGATATCTAAAGGGAAAGTTGTAAGGAAGTTTGGTGAATCATTAAATCCAAAACTAAAAACTCTAACAGTTAATTATGGAATCGATATAAGAGCTGCAGGAGACATGAGCGTTAAATGCGTTGCTGAAGGGGTTGTGTCGGCGGTCGAGTGGCTCCCGGGTTATGGTACAGTTTTAATTATAAGTCATAAAGGAAATTACCGGACGGTTTACGGACATCTTTCAGAAGTTTTTATTAAAGAAGGTGATAAAATTAATACAGGTGGTGTTATTGCTAAAGTTGGAGAAAGTGTTGAAGGAAATATTTTACATTTTGAAGTTTGGAATGGTCGGCAAACTGTCGATCCGGAAATATGGCTAAGAAAATAATTTTTCAAAAACTTGAAACGGATATTTCAAATAATTGAATCCAACAAAGTTTTATTTAAAAACTTCACTTCACTATCTATTCTACAATTTGCAAATTATATCTTTCCGCTTATAACATTACCATATCTTGTAAGAGTTTTGGGACCGGAAAAGTATGGATTAATAAATTTTGCAGCAGCTTTTACCGCTTACTTTTCAATCATTACAGATTATGGATTTAATTTATCAGCAACTCAGGAAATTTCTGTAAACAGAAATGATAGACAAAAAGTATCGGAAATATTTTCAAGTGTTTTTACATTAAAAATATTTTTTTATGTTTTTTCAACAATAGTATTTGGTGCTATAGTTTTTATTGTTCCGCAATTCCATAAAAATCTGATTTTATTTTGTGTTACGTTTCTTAGTGTTCTTGGTACTTCATTATTCCCGCTTTGGTTTTACCAGGGAATTGAAAAAATGAATTACATTTTAATCATTAGTGTTTCTGTTCGTCTGATTGTAACGATGTTAATATTTGTTTTGATACAGAATGAAAATGATTTTATTAAACTTGCAGGATTAAATACATCTGCTCAATTTGTTATCGGCATTGTTGGACTTTTTATAGCAATTAATAAATTTAAAGTTGATTATATATTCCCAACAAAATCTTTATTACTTCAACATATTAAAAATGGCTGGAATCTTTTTCTCTCAACAATCTGGATAAACCTTTATACAACTTCAAATGTATTTATTCTGGGATTGTTTGCACCTGCTAATATTGTTGGATACTATGCAGCAGCAGATAAGATAAGATTAGCTTTTCAAGGGATACTTTCACCTATGTCTCAAAGTGTCTTCCCATACGTAAATAAACTCTTAAGTGAATCTTATGATCGTTTCATAAATTTTAATAAAGAATTATTTAAGATAGCATCAATGGTTGGAATAATTATTTCTATAATTTTATTTCTCTTAGCTGAACCTATTGTGAATCTGGTTTTAGGAAAAGATTATCAATCATCAATATTGGTTTTAAAAATAATAGCATGGCTGCCATTTGTAATATTTTTAAGTAATGTACTTGGAATCCAGACAATGCTTCCATTAAATAAACATAAAAGTTTTTCTGTAATTCTGTTCCTGGCTGCTGTTATAAATCTAAGTATGGCGTTCATACTTGTTCCAAATTATTTTGAAATAGGTACGACAGTAGCAGTTTTAATAACCGAGATTTTTGTAACGGCTGCTTTTTATATATTTATCAGAAAAAATTCTATCAAGATTATATGAAATATGATTATTTAATAGTTGGGGCAGGTTTTGCTGGATCTGTTATTGCAGAAAGATTAGCTTCGCAATTAAATAAAAAAGTGTTGGTTGTTGAAAAAAGAAATCACATTGCAGGTAATGCATATGATGAATATGATGAACATGGAATTCTTGTCCACAAATACGGACCACATATATTTCATACAAATAGTAAAGAAGTTTTTGATTACTTATCTCAGTATACAGAATGGATTCCATATGAACATAAAGTATTAGCAAAGATTGGAAATGATCTATATCCCATCCCTATCAACAGATTAACAATTAATAAACTGTATAATCTTGATCTAAAAACAGATGAAGAAGTAAGTCAGTTTTTTGAAAAGGTGAAAGAGAAAAGATTCCCAATTAAGAATTCGGAAGATATAATAGTAAATCAAGTTGGTACTGATCTTTTTGAAAAATTCTTTAAGCACTACACCAAAAAGCAATGGAACCTTGAGCCAAAAGAACTTTCACCATCAGTTTGCGGTAGAATCCCAGTTAGGACAAACGATGATTGCAGATATTTTACCGATAAATATCAATTTATGCCCAAGCACGGCTACACAAAAATGTTTGAAAAGATGTTGAAACATAAAAACATTGAAGTAATTTTAAACACAGATTATAAAAGCATTTTAGACTCAATAAAATTTGATAAAATGATTTACACCGGACCAATAGACTATTTTTTTGATTATAAGTTTGGAAAACTTCCATACAGATCAATAAGATTTGAGTTTGAGAATATTAAGCAAAATCAATTTCAGGAAACTGCTCAAGTAAATTATGTTGATGATTCTGTTAAATACACACGAGTGATTGAGCATAGATTATT
>DASVGS010000102.1:0-4935 GCA_036379435.1 Ignavibacteriaceae bacterium | reverse complement strand
AAAACTGAAAATATTATTATTACGATTTTATTTTTCACTGTATAAGAGCTTATTTTTTTAGAGTATTAAATAATTCAACTAACTCATCTCGATTAGCCCTGGATATTTCTCTTCCCTTAATCGGAAAATTAGAAAATTTTCTTGCGTAGTTACGCAGTTTGTGCATATTCATTTGAGAAATTAAATCAAAATCAACTTCCGGATCTTCAATTGATGATTTGACTTTATGAGTCTCTTTAACTTTTTTATTACCGGCGGAAAGTTCTTCTTCGATGTTCGCTTTCTTTCTTGCAGTTCCAAGTGCTTCTATTCTTAATCTTTCAATTGTGCTAAGTGGTTTTACAGATTTATCTGATATATCATTTTCTTCAGTAATCCTTTCAGTATCCTCAATATGTTGTATTACAGATTCACCAGATTTATCCTGTATATCAGAATTATCTTTAATTCTTTTTTTGATTTTGCGGATTGGATTTATTCTTGTTATCTCAAGTGGTTTTGATTTTTTACGATTCGAAACAGACTTAATTTCGTTTGTTATAGATTCAAAAAGTGTTGAAGCTTCATCAGTCTCATTTATAGCAGGTTCTAACTTTACTGATATAATTTCATCGGAATCATTTAAAGAATCAGTTTCATTAGGAAAAAGCTCAGAAAAAATTTGCAGTAATTCTTTTGTTGGATTTTCTATTACGGAGAAAGAATAAATTTCCCCAACTCTTCTACCAGCTTCCGCACCGCTATCAACCGCAGCTTTAACATAATCAAAGTCACCGGAAACTGCCAGAGTTATCAAACCATTATTTAATTTATGAATTCCTAAAACATTTACAGGTGAATTTTTTAGGATTACATCTGCCGCTTCTACTAAAGCAACAAGTCCCCTGGATTCTATCAATCCTATTGAATTAGACATAATTAATTTTTCTTTATTCTGATTATTGAAAATAAATTTTTATGGGGAAGAGGTATAATATGCATACTTCTAAATTCGTTTGATGAAATAATTGCATCTGCTCCAGCGGTTAGAGCACGTTTAACTGCTCCCAAATTTCCACTTACAAATGTTGTCACAATTCCTTCACCACAAACCTGTTTTCCAACTATTTTAACACTTTTTTCTCTTTGTACTTGTTCCAAAGCTTTTAAAAGTGAGGACGTGCTGCTTGTTTCAAATATGCCTAAAGACTCAAAATCCATTACTTTGCTCCCGAAGTAAAATTGTATGAGAAAAAATAGTTTGTATGTTCAGCAAAGTCAATTAAATCAAAAAGTTATTTCTATTAATGGAATCAAGGTATTCTTGTAAAATTATTGCGGCGGAATACATATCCAGCAGATCTTTATTTTGTCTTTTTATTTTTTTATTAACAGATTCTAAAATTTGCTGCTGGGCAATAGCTGATGTATAGGTTTCGTCCCAGAGTATAACTTCAAATCCGAATTTTTTTTCAAGAGATTCCTTAAATTTTTTAACATCATTTATAATAGAGGTCTTGGATTCCTTTTTTTGTCTCTCTTCATTTGGAATTCCTAAAACAAACAGATTGATATTTTTTTCATTTACTATCTTTTCAATTTCGTTTAGTGTAGTTGAATTGTACAGAATAGTTTTATGGGCGATAGAAAACATTTTAAGTGAGTCCGAAATAGCAATGCCAATTCTTTTCATCCCAAAATCAATACCCATTACTCTTGTTTCAGTTGTGTTAGTCATTAAGAACTTTCAAATCTTTCAACTGAATAAACATCAGGAACTCTTTTTAATCTTTCCATCATTCTATTTAAATGATCGAGATTGCTTACATAAAGTGTTACACTCCCTTCAAAAATAGAATCACTTGTATTAATATTTATTGATTTAATGTTTGTGTTTTGGAAGGTTACTATGGAATGTGAAATATCATTTAAAATACCGGGTCTGTCTTTACCGCGTACAGAAATTCCTGCAACAAATAATGATCCTTCGGATTCCGGCCATTGTACATTTACAAGTTTACTTGAATCATTTGTTGAAAGTGAAATTAGGTTTGTGCATGATTTCCGATGAATTTTTATTCCTTCACCAACAGTAATATAACCTATAACAGGATCACCAGGAATTGGATTACAGCATTTGGCATAAGTGTACATGATGCCTGATTTTTTCCCATCGACTAAAATTCCGCCAATATCATTCCGTGCAACGTTTGCAAATTTTTGGAATTCTATATCTTTCTCAAATTCTTTAGAATCTTTTTGAGTTGTTGCAGTAAGCACCTGATCCAGGTTTATTGTACTTTGTGCAATTGCCTTAAAAAACTGTCTTGAGTTATCGAATTTATTTGAGTGAGCTATTTTTAAAACATCATCCGGTGTAAAAGAAAGTTTCATTTTTTTTAACTTCTTCTCCCAGATTTCCGTTCCGATATTTACAATGGATTGCTCTTCTTTATTAAGCCATTTTCTAATTTCACTTTTGGCTTTATGTGTCTGTACAAATTTTATCCAGTTCTTATTTGGATGTTGATTTTTGGAACTTATAATTTCAACTTGATCACCACTGTGTAATTTCGTATCTAATGGAACAATTTTTCCATCAATTTTTGCTCCAATGCAATGAAATCCAACTTTACTATGGATGTCAAATGCAAAATCAACGGGAGTTGATCCGACTGGTAATCTCCTTAAATCCCCTTTGGGCGTAAATACATAAATTTCGTCCTGGTAAAGATTTAACTTAAAACTTTCCATCACTTCTTTTTTCTGATCATCCCGTGAAGCATTTTCAAAAATATCACGTATCCAGTTTACCCAGGACTCAAGTTCAGCATCGGTGGCAATCTTATTTTCTTTATACCGCCAATGCGCAGCCACACCCTTTTCAGCAACTTCGTGCATTTGCTTTGTGCGAATCTGGACTTCAACTAACCTTCCGGCAGGTCCCACCACAGTAGTATGTATAGATTGATAATTATTTGTTTTTGGGATTGAGATATAATCTTTAAATCTATCAGGCACAGGAAGATAAATCTGATTTACAATTCCAAGAGTAGTGTAGCAGTCATTTCTGTTTTCTGTATCAAGAATAATTCGTATTGCAAAAAGGTCATAAATTTCTTCGAACGGTTTATTTCGCCGAACCATTTTTCTGTAAATACTGTAAAGATGTTTGGCTCTTCCTCCCAGTTCAAATTTTAAATTAGATTCTAAAAGTTTTTTGATAATCGGTTCTGAAAATTTTTTAATATATGCTTCTCTGTCTTTTCTTTTTGCTTTAAGCTTTCTGGCAAGTTCCTCATAAGCTTCTCTGTTTAGATACTTAAATGATAAATCTTCCAGTTCCCACTTAACTTTTCCTAATCCAAAACGATGTGCGAATGGAGCATATATTTCAAGTGTTTCCTGAGCAATCCTTCTTTGTTTATCCGGATTAACAAACTCCAGTGTACGCATGTTATGTAAACGATCCGCAAACTTTACTAAAATAACACGAACATCTTTAACCATAGAAAGCAAAAGCTTTCTATAATTTTCTGCTTTCGTAATTTCGTGCCCGCGAAAAATTCCGCTTATCTTAGTAACACCGTCAACAATTTCTGAAACTTCTCTCCCGAATTCACGGGTCATAAACTCAACAGTATATTCTGTATCCTCAACAACATCGTGAAGCAATGCGCTTACAATTGTAATATCATCCAGCGGAAATTCTTCAGCAGCTACCATTGCAACTTCATAAGGATGCGTAAAATAAGGCTCACCCGATGCACGCAAATCATTTTTGTGCGCTTCCATACTTAACGCAAAAGCTTTAGAAATTAATGCCTCGTTAACACTGGAAAGATTTTTCTTGCAAACCTTTATCAGATTATCGAGCATTGTTTGATATTTGGGATTATCGACAGCCATTTTTACTAAAATTCGGATATATTTTTTTAAGCTAAATCAATTTAGTTTTTTTTAATGATTTGTTAAAGTGACCGGGAAGTGCGGAAATGTTAATATTATTTGGTTTTTAGCTCTTCTTTTAAGCTTCTTACTCTATCAATCCTTTCACCAACTTTATCAAGTTCATACGGAGTTAGATCTTTTATGGATAAAATATCCTCACAAATTGATAGAGCTTTATCAATCTTATTTATTTTAACATATTGCTGAGCAATAATATGTTTAAGCGTAATCTCATTTATCTTATTTGATTTAAGTTTTGCAGGATAGGAATTTAGAATTTCATTATATAGTTCAATCGATCTTACAGGATCAATATCTTCATACGCTCTTGCCAAACCCCATTTAAATATCCTGGATTCCGGATGTTCTTTAAGTGCTGATTCTGCAACTTTAATTGCAGCTTCAAAATCTTTTTGCTCAATGTAAATCCAGATTAAAGAATGGATTGCTAAATGTGAGTTATATCCCGAATATTTTACAGCTCTTTGTAAATAATTAATTCCAAGATCTTTTTCATCTTCAAAAAAAGGAAGCCAGCTTAAAAATTCTGTTTTTCTGCTTTTCCAAAACTTATAACTACCGATTGCAATTAATGCTTCGTAAAAATTATTATCTAAATCAAGACATTGTTCAAAAGTGGATACTGAACTTAAGCCTGTTGAAAAAGCTTTCAACCAGCTTTGTTGAAGAGCTTTGTAGTAAGCCAGATAACCTTCTGTTAATGCAAGAAAATAATTATTCCATATATTTCTTGAATCTTTTTCAAGAAGTTTTTCCGAAATTACTTTTGCATCATCAAGGTAACCATTTATTAATTCATCATTGTAAGGTTCACCATAATCGTATGATTTAGCTATACTGACTGCTGCAAGGTAAATTTTACCAAGCGGAAGATCTTTGCGTGATTTATCCAAGTGGTTAAAAAGTTTTTCAGCTTTATCATATTTTTGATCAATTATTAAGTTGATACCAGCTTTTAACATTCTATGTACAGAAGTATCCGGA
>DASVGS010000101.1:0-2059 GCA_036379435.1 Ignavibacteriaceae bacterium | reverse complement strand
CCGGACCATAATAAATCTATATCCTTTGTTACCAGGTCTAATCTATAAATATTGCTTTCATTAGCTGAATAATAAACCTTCATATCGTTTGATAACGAAGGTCCATTAAAAGCATCTACATTTTCAACAAGTATTGTATCTTGCATTGAGGAATTAAACATATCATATATATAAAAGATGGTACCTTTTGATGTGGAGGAACTCCAAGAGTAACTGAAAACAGCATATAGTTCATCTTGGGAAAATCCTATTGGTGATTTATTACTATCAAGGAAAACATAGTTGTTTCCAAAGAGTTCCATAATAGAAATTCCATAATATTTTAAGTTGCCTTTCTCATCAGAAACAAATTCGGAATACATTAGTTTGCTATCATTGTCAAAAAAAATTCCTTCTGATTCCCACCTCAAAGGAGAATTAGTTACATTAACACTGCCACCAGTAATTGTTGAAGCAAGATATAGATCGTTATTATGATTACCTCCATTTGCAGAAAAAGAAACATAGTGCCCATTTTTTGATAAATACATTTTTTTGTAAAGATGCAATGATGAACCAGGCATATCTGAAATATATTTATTTTCGGTAGTAATTAGATCTAAAGAATAAATTTTATCAACATCTCTATAGAGGATTTTATTGGTGTTAGGAATGAACATTGGATTTTCGCCATCAATAATCTTGGCAACGCTATCGTTTTCAACATTTACTAAATAAACTGTGGTGCTGTCAATTATGACTTGATTGTAATTTTCTGAATCACTTAAGTCACAAGCGGGTAAAAAAATGTGTAATAAAAGAATGCTTACGATCTTAAGAAATTGATAGATTTTATTTCTGAAATATTTTATCGATAAGAACATTTAAAACCTCTCCTTTACCAACTCCATTATCTTAATTCCTGCTTCAGGAATTTTTGTACCGGGACCAAAAATTGCAGATGCACCATGTTCATAAAGAAAATTATAATCCTGTGCAGGAATAACTCCGCCGCAGATTACAATTATATCTTCTCTTCCGAGTTTCTTTAGTTCTTCAATAAGTTGAGGCAATAAAGTTTTATGTCCCGCTGCAAGTGAGCTCATTCCAACAACGTGGACATCGTTTTCAACTGCCTGCTGTGCAGTTTCTTCGGGAGTTTGAAATAACGGACCAACATCAACATCAAATCCCATATCTGCGTAAGCAGTTGCAACAACTTTTGCTCCACGATCGTGTCCGTCCTGTCCCATTTTTGCAATCAATATTCTCGGACGTCGTCCTTCTTCTTTTGCAAATTCATCTGTCATTTTGCGAACCTGCTCAAACAGTTCGTCATCCTTTGCGTATTCGCTGCTGTAAACTCCTGATATTGTTCTTGTCACGGCTTTGTACCTTCCGCTTACTTTTTCAATTGCTGATGAAATTTCTCCAAGTGTTGCTCGCGCTCTTGCTGCAATAATTGATAATTCAAGTAAATTTCCTTCACCGGTTTCTGCACATTTTGTAAGTGCTTCAAGTGCTTTCTTAACGTCTTCATCTTTTCTATTTTGCTTAACAGATTGTAATCTTTTTATTTGAGATAATCTTACTGCAGTATTATCAACTTCTAAAATCTCAATCGGATCTTCTTTGTCTAATCTGTATTTGTTAACTCCAACTATAGTTTCTCTGCCTGAATCAATTCTCGCCTGTCTTCTAGCAGATGCTTCTTCAATTCGCATCTTTGGAATGCCTGCTTCAATTGCTTTTGTCATTCCGCCATAAGATTCAACTTCAAGAATATGTTCCCATCCTTTTTTAAGAAGTGCATCAGTTAGTGATTCAACATAATAAGATCCACCCCATGGATCAATAACTTTTGTAATGTAAGTTTCATCCTGCAAGTAAAGTTGAGTGTTACGAGCAATACGTGCAGAAAAATCTGTTGGAAGTGCAATTGCTTCATCTAAAGAATTTGTGTGCAATGATTGTGTATGTCCAAGAGCGGCAGCCATCGCTTCAATACAGGTTCTTACAACATTGTTAAACGGATCCTGTTCAGATAAACTCCAGCCGGACGTTTGCGAGTGAGTCCTTA
>DASVGS010000100.1:0-6720 GCA_036379435.1 Ignavibacteriaceae bacterium | reverse complement strand
ATAATCAGATAAATGAGTGTGCAAAAGAAGTAAAAGATAATTTTGCTCACATACTTAGAGGAGGATGTTTTAAACCCAGAACATCACCTTATGCATTTCAGGGTTTGGGATTTGAAGCTCTTGATTATCTTAAAGCGGCCGGTGATGATTATGATTTACCGATTATTACAGAAGTACTTTCAGTTGATCAGGTTGAAAGAGTTGCGGAGAAATCAGATATACTTCAGATCGGTGCAAGAAATATGCAAAACTTTTCTTTACTGTCTGAAGCTGGTAAATCCTTTCGGCCTGTTATGTTAAAGCGCGGTCTGATGGCTTCAATTGATGAGTTATTAAATGCCGCAGAGTATATACTTGCTCGCGGAAACAGACAGGTTATTTTGTGTGAACGTGGAATCAGAACTTTTGAAACAGCAACGCGCAATACATTGGATTTAAGTGCAATACCTGTTCTTAAAGAGTTAACACATCTCCCAATTATTGTTGATCCATCTCATGCCGTAGGTAAACGAGACAAAGTACTTCCTTTGGCTAAAGCTGCAAAAGCTGTTGGTGCAGATGGAATAATGGTGGAGATCCATCCGAATCCAGAGACCGCTTTAAGTGATGGCGAGCAATCAATGCGATTTGATCAATTTAGATTAATGACTCAAGAACTTGAGAAAATGAATTGAGCTTAAATCGTATTGCTATTGTAGGTCTTGGTTTGATTGGAGGATCATTTGCAAAAGCTCTTAAACAGGCTAATGATGAAATATACATTTCTGCTTTTGACTTTCCGGAAATCCTGGAGAAGGCATTAAAAGATAAAGTTATAAACCAGGCATTATCTTCTATTAAAGATTCGTTAAACAGTGATTTAATTATTCTTGCATTACCAATTGAGCAGAGTTTAAAAGTATTTAAAGAACTTTCTCCGCTACTAAATCATAATCAGGTTATATCAGATTTTTGCAGCGTAAAAGGAATATTTGCGGTTCAATGGAAATCAGTTCCAGGTGAAGGTAAATACATTGGTGCTCATCCAATGACCGGTAAAGAGAAAGGCGGCTATGAAAACTCCGATGCTTTATTATTTGAAAATTCAGTTTTTATTGTTTGTTCAGAAAATGATAATAGCAATTTGTTTAATGAATATATTAGTTTAGTAAAGTTATCAGGAGCAAGGATCTCTGTGCTTGATCCTTATTTGCATGATAAAATAACTTCACAAGTTTCTCATTTACCACAATTACTTTCTGTTATATTGGTTAATCATTCAGCAAAAAAAGATGCTAAATATTCTATTTTAGATTATGCAGCTGGTGGATTCAGGGATATGACCCGGATTGCTTCAAGTGATTTTTCTATATGGGAATCAATCATCAAGTATAATAAGCAAGAAATAGTAAACTCAATTGAAACATTTGAAAAGAAATTATCCGAATTAAAAGAAATTATTAATAAAGATGATTATTCCGGGTTAAGTAAATTATTTGAAAGTGCCCGGCAATTAAGAAATGAAATTCCAATAAACACCAAAGGATTTATTGATCCATTATTTGATATTACAGTTTTTGTAAAAGACCAACCCGGAATGATAAGTAAGATTTCTACAATCCTTTTTGAAAATAATATTAACATAAAGGACGTAGAACTTCTTAAAATTAGGGAAGGGACCGGCGGCAACTTTAAATTTTATTTTGAATCAGAAAAAGAAGCTGCAATGGCAAAACAATTAATTATCAAGGCCGGGTTCCATATTTATTAATTTATTTTAGCTTTAATGAATCAAATCACAGTAAAAATTATTCACTTTGGGCAAAAATAGATCATTATTAAATTAGAATATGAAAAAATTATATTTACTTTTATTTTTGACTATTAGTATTCAGATTTTCCCGCAGTATAATCCAAATGGTGGAAAAATAACCGGAAAAGTTTTTGATAATGATTCAAAACATTCTATTGAATACGCTAATATTGTCCTTCTTTCAACCATAGATTCATCATTAATAAACGGTACAATTACTAATGCGGATGGATTATTTGATCTTTCCGGAATTAAACCTGGAAAGTACCTTGTTGATGTTAGATTTATCGGTTATAAGAGCGTTAGTTTTAATGTTGATATCAATCCAAATAACCGTTTTGTTGATCTTGGCGATATATTTATTAAACCCGATGCGTTAGAGTTGAACGATGTTGTGGTGCAGGGAGAACGTTCTCCTGTTTCATACCAGATAGATAAAAAAGTTATTGATGTGGATAAAATACAAACCGTAATTTCCGGTAATGCTGCAGATGTTTTGCAAAATGTTCCATCGGTTACTGTTGATATTGAAGGTAATGTAAGTTTACGGGGCAGTTCAAATTTTACAGTCTTAATTGATGGAAAACCATCTATCATTAGCGCGCAGGATGCATTACAGCAAATTCCTGCAAGCTCAATCCAGAATATCGAAATTATAACTAACCCATCAGCTAAATATGATCCTGAAGGAACAGCAGGAATTATAAATATCTTACTAAAGAAAAATGAAAATCTTGGCTTAAGTGGAATTGTAAATGCAAACGCCGGTTTAAATGAAAAGTATGGCGGAGATTTTCTATTTCAATATCGTACAAATGATTTGAATTACATTTTTGGATTGGATTACAATAAAAGAATGTTCCCCGGATCCAGTAATGCTGAGAACAGGTACATTTCTACAAACTCAACTTCATATTTAAACTCTAATGGTAATTCGGAGTGGGGAAGAATCGGTTTTGGTATTAGAGCCGGATTGGAATATAACTTTAGCCAAAGTGATTTTGTAAATCTCAACCTGCGATTCGGAACAAGAGAAGGATCTCAAAACTCTACTTTAAATTATAATAGCTGGTCAAGTAACTCATCAACTATAGAATACTATAGAAATATAAGTGAAAGAAGCAGAGATGGGAAATTTGGCGGTACAAACCTTACTTACATCCATAATTTTGGAACTAAAGGACACGAAATAAAATCAGAATTTAACTTTAGGTACAATGATGGTGATGAATCGACTTTAACTGAATCTTTAAATGACACAAAAATATTTGACGGCAAAAAAACTACTGAACTTGGTCCATCGCGAGATTTTGAAACTAAAATTGATTACACTTTACCGCTTTCTGATACCAGAAAATTTGAAGCTGGTTATCAGAATGAGATTGAAAATTCTGATGAAATTAGTGAACTGTATTTTCTCGATTCTTTGACGAATCAATATCAATATCAAAGTCTGTTCAGTAATTCTGTTAAATATAAAAATAATGATCAGGCTTTTTATGCAACTTATACAGATGAATTTGGAAATTTTGGTATACAGGGCGGATTAAGAACTGAATATACTTATAGAACTATAGCATTATTAAATCTTAATAAAGATTTTACAATTGACAGATGGGATTTCTTTCCTACATTACACACTTCTTACAAGTTTTCTGAAGGTACACAAATGATGGCAAGTTATACCCGCCGAATTCAAAGACCTAACGGATGGCAACTTGAACCATTTCTAACCTGGACTGATGCAAATAATGTTCGCGTTGGTAATCCGGATCTTTTACCTGAATTGATTGACTCTTATGAAACCGGAGTACAAACTTATATCGGTAAAGTTTCTTTATCTGCGGAACTTTATCATCGGGTGACGAATAATAAGATAGATAGAATAAGATCTCTTTATACTGAAGCCGAAAATGTTAATCTTAATTCTGTTTCTAATATCGGAAAGGATTTTTCTACAGGATCTGAATTGATGTTAATATTTGATCCAATAGATTTTTGGAATGTTAATCTAATGGCAAACTTTTATAATTACAGAATTAAAGGTGTGATGTTTAATGAGTCTTTTGAAAGAGAAAGTTTTAACTGGAATACAAGATTTAATAATATGTTTAAAATCTCTCCAAACACTCAATTCCAGTTTAATGTAAACTATAACAGTCCGGGAGTTTCTTCTCAAGGAAGCTGGGAGGGATTTTTTACAACCGATGTTTCAGTAAAACAAGATCTGTTTGAAAAATTACTTTCTCTTACACTTCAGGTTAGAGATTTATTCGGTACAGCAAAACACGAATTCACATCGAGTGGACAAGATTTTTATTCCTACAATTATTTTAAACGTGAATCACCAATGGTTATTCTAAATATGAGAATAAACTTTAATAACTTTAAACCAAAGCGGAATCCTGATGATATGGAGAATATGAATAATGGCGGTGAAGAGTTTTAGATTATTAGTCGCACATTTAACTATCAATTAATCATATACTGATAATCAGACTTAACTTTATCAATTAATAGAACACATTATCCAAAATTAAATGATGGATCAGATAACTTATTGTTATTTGATTATTTATTATTCCCGCAGAATTAGAATTGCACCAATAAGGATTAATATTGCTGCAATGCTTCGTTTCAAAAGATCTTTATCTTTAAATAACTTACCTCCGATAACTGTAGCCCAAAAAACCGAAGTTCTTTTAACTGCCAGGACTAATGCAACTGAAGCAAGACTTACTGCAATAATTTGAGTATATCGATAACCAATTGTTATAATAGAAATAAGTGCAATCCAACCTAAATTATCCCTATCTAAAATATTTGTTGTCACTTGTTTTTTGCTTTTGAAAAAAACGTATATAACTGAAAATAATATTGCAAAATAAATATGCTGAAACGCTGTTAGCGATACCGGTGACAGATTTAATTTAATTAGAAGATATTTATCCAGGATAGAAGAAGCTGTAAAAAGTAATAAAGCAAATAAAATAAAACGATGATAATAAGATTTAACAAAAATCTTAAATGGAAAATTAAAATCTTTTAAGCTTTTGCTCTCAAGAATAAAAGTGCCGGATATAAGGAATAACAAACCGAGCACCTCTGAACTTTTTAGTGACTCCCCAAGAAGAAAAAAAGCAAATACAGCTACAAATCCAGGAGTGAGTGCAAGCAAGGGTAATGCATTGCTAATCTCTAAATTTTTAAGTGATATCATCACACAAAGAAATGCTGCTACACCAATTATAGATTTAATAAATAATACCGTAAGATTTAAACTGTTAAGAGTTGAATAATCTATAAAAAAGAAAAAGGGAATTGAAAATATCAGATTGCTTATTGATAACAGAAATGAAAACTCGAGTGCACCAAGTTTAAATAAAACTTTTTTTTGTGTTATTGCTGCAAAAGCAGAAAGCAGGGCGGATGTAAAAGCAACAATAAACCACGTCATATTATTTCCATGTAAAATTTGTACAAATGTTAAAATTCAATATTAGTTTTTATATAATAGTTTCTACCAGGTTCTGAAACTATAAAACCTCTGTTGGTAGAAAGATGATTTCTATATTCTTTGTTTAAAATATTCTCAATACCGGCACTAAAAATTGCTTTGATATTTCCTAAAACTAGATTTTTTAATATAATCCGGAAATTAAATACAGCGTAACCAGGTGTTGATATTTCACCATCAGCAATTTCGTTTTGTTTATTAAAGGTGTTAATGGAAAAATCAGCAGTGAACCAATTAAATAAATTGTATTCAATTCCCAAAGCTCCGTTAAGTGGAGGTATTTGAGGCAGATTTTTATCATTCTGTTTATCTAATCCTCTTACATAAGATAAATTATTATAAACATTTAATTGCTCATTAATGTTGAAATTAAAATTGTACTCAAAACCATACAAAATTGCTTTACCAACATTTGTTTTAATTAAAGCACTTCTATCTTCAAAAGTGCCGGGTATCTCAGCAACCAAATCAATTAAATTATTTAAATATATGCTTGATGTAAAATTCAGATTATCAGTAAATACTTTGTATCCAAAATCAAAAAAATAGCCTTGTTCAGGTTTAAGATTTGGATCACCAACTCTAACTAAATTTCCAAGATCAATGTACTGATATCTTTCTTCTAATGAAGGAGATCGAAATGAACGAGATATATTTAGAGAAAAATTTGAAATCGTATTAATTGAATAGACAAATCCCAAATTAAAAACATAAGATTTATTTTGTACCGATTCTGAATTCCAAATTATTTTTTGACCGGCAGGATTATTATTTATTACGCCGTCATTTATTTCATATAACGGGTTTAACGTTTGTGAATTGTCTAACCAGATAAAATCATATCTGCCGCCAATGGTAAAAGCCAGATCATCAAATATTTTTGTTTCATCCTGTATATAAATACCGGCACTATTAAAATTAGCATCAGGTAAAGGTTTCTCATAAATAGTTTTGAATACAGTTTTAACTACAGAAGAATCATTAGGATTTAATATTTCAATTTTTTGATCACGGGTCCTAATTCCAACATAATTACGTTTCCAATAATCAACTCCTGTAATCAAATAATGATTATTGAATTTGAAATCTGCCTGCGTTTGAAAACCATTTACAGTATGATCTGCTCCCGGACTTATTTTTAGTACATTTAAGCGTCTTGGTGGCTGCCCATTGGTGCCTGCAACAAATTGGATTGTGCCCGGTATGTTTTCAACATCCCTGGAAATAAACTGATAAAAATATTTTCCAGTTAATTTAATTAGAGAATTTGTGAGATTATTAATTTTATACTCAACACTTAATAGTCTCCTTAATTCTTTAGGATATGTAACAATAGCATTATTCGGAAATAATGGCGCTGCACCCGGTATTCCGACATCAAAAGCATTAAACTGCTGGTAATCAAATTTAA
>DASVGS010000099.1:0-9310 GCA_036379435.1 Ignavibacteriaceae bacterium | reverse complement strand
TTTCATATACCCAAGATGTGAATAAACTATATTGCCGTTTTTATCTATCATAACAGTATAAGGCATTTGCTGTGCATAATATTTTCTTGCAATCTCACTATTTGTATCAAGTAAAACATTAAACTTATAATCTTTTGATTTTATATATGGTTTTACTTTTGCAACAGATTTTTCAGTATCGGTTGAAATGGCAAGTAGTGAAAATCCCTGGTCTTTGTACTGTTCATATATTTTATTGTACTCTGCCATTTCTTCTAAACAGGGTTTGCACCACGTAGCCCAAAAACTTATAAGCACAGGACCATCGCCTACTTCTTTATTTAACTCAACATACTTTCCTTCAAGATTGTTAAGTTTAAAGTTGGGTGCTTTTCTTCCCGTTATTTCCCCTTCAGATTGGGCAATCATTTGGATGGATATAAAAAAAATAAAAATTAATAATTGTAATGTTTTCATTTACTTCTCCAAAATCATTTTTTTTGTTTGAATAAAACCGGGTGTAACAATTTTATAAAAGTAAATTCCGCTGGCAAGATTAGCAGCATTAAAATCTACAGAATGCATTCCTGCTGATTTATATCCGTTAACTAAAGTAGCAACTTTGTTTCCAAGTACATTGTAAACGGTTATTTCCACATTACCGGATTTTTTTAATCCATAATTAATTTTTGTAGATGGATTAAAAGGATTAGGATAATTTTGTTCTAAATAATAATTATCAACAACTGTGTTTTCACCTTCCACAGAAGTTGGAATTGTTGTTGCAACAAAGTTTAATGTTGTTCTTACAGTCGGGTTTCTAAAAGTTCCAACCTGAATCTGCACATTGGCAGTTCCTTCGGTAGTTAAAGAATAAACATGCAATGAGGTAATTAGTGTGTCACCAGGTTGAAGCGGATCTCCAAATGGTTGCATAGTTGCAATACTGTCTAAGTCTGGTGAAAAACAATTAATTCCAAAACATAAAGAAGACTGCCAACCTGATGGAAGATCATTTATTGTTCTTACTTCAAAAACTGTTTGTTGAAATTGTGAAATATTAATTACTTCAAAATCAAAAATCATTTCAGAACCAAGAGTGCTGTCAATATATGTTCTGTGAACAACAACCTCTATATCCTGTGAAAAAGCCGTATTTAATGTAAGCACAAGAATTGCGAGGAAACTTAGAATGCTAACAAATTTATTCATCATCTAACCTGATTTTATTAATGAAAACTAAAAATATTTTTTTAACGGAAGGAACAATTTAATATTCCTCCCGTTAAAATTAAGAACTACTTTAAAATACTCATCTTTTTAACTTGAGAAAAATTATTTGAAATCATTTTATAGAAATAAACTCCGGACGACAATCCAACTGCATTAAAATCAACTTCAAAATTACCAGCTTCTTTAACTTCATTTACTAATCTGGCAACTTCCTGTCCGGTTAAATCATACACCGCAATTGTAACTAATCCACTTTGCGGAACAGAGTATTTTATTTTTGTTGATGGATTAAATGGATTTGGATAATTCTGTCCCAGTGCATATTCGATTGGTATCTCAATAACTACAGCAACTACTTCGCTGTAATTCACACTGCCATTATAATCAACTTGTTTAAGTCTATAATAGATTGACTGTGTTGCATTATATTCAAACTCATCAACAAAAGAATAAGATCTTTGTTCTGTAGTAGTGCCATTTCCTTTAACATAACCAACTGCAAAAAATGTATTGCCATCAAATGATCTTTCTATTTCAAAACCCGCATTGTTAAGTTCGGTTGCTGTTGTCCAATCAAGCTGTACTTTGCCCGATATAGCTTTAGCAGTAAACGATGTCAATTCAACAGGCAACGGACTCAGGTTTCCGAGAGCAATTTTGGTTCCCTGAAGTATTTCTTTACCATCAAGATTTTGTACGAAAGAAACCAGCTCGCAATTAGCTAAAACCCAGGCAGCATTTTTACTAAAGTTAAGATTTATATCAATTACGTTTCCTGATGAAAAATCAAGTGGTGTTCCAAGTTCATTTGGAATCATTAATCTTTCAGCATTATGTACCATTGTTTGTCCCTGCCAGTTAAAAGGTATTTCTGATTCTGTTAATGCTAAATGCAGTACAAGATTACTGTATGATGCGGGAACATTTGCATGTTTAGTAACACGAAGAGTTAATGAATAATCCAGCCCGCTGTTTTGTCCATAGATTTCAATTGAATATGCGGAATTCTTTGCTTTGCGCACATCATAAATTGGAAGATAAGTTGGATACATACTTACTGTATTGCTTCCACCAACAACATACTGAACACCATCGAATACTGCTGTTGGAAAACCTGAAATACCGTAATAAGTATTTCGTGCATTTGAATATGTATTTGTAAAAGAATCACCATTATGATATTTAATAACTCCAACATCTTTTCCATTAGTTAGTAAATCGTGTGCGCCCATAGCAGCACCGGGGCAATATTGACACCAAGTACCTGTTCCAATTTCCAAAATAACCATACCTCTTTCTGTGGTGTATGTATCAAATCCTTCGGCTCTGGTATCATTTGTCGGATCTAAGTCCCCTGCTAAATTTGTTGTAACGGTTACTTCATAAAGGTCATTAGCCGCTGTAGGTGTAAAATCAGGAAAAGATACTGTTTGTTCAGCACCGGCTGCAAGATTTACAGCAGAACAATTTTGCGTATAAACCGTTGTGCCGTTTAATTTTATCATGCAGGTTGCATCAAATGTTTCTGAATTCAATCCAAAGTTTTTTAATCTTGCTTGTGGTGTAAAAGAAGTGCCGGCCACATATTCAGGATTGATAACAATGTCTTTTGTCATCGCATCGTGAGCAAGCGGAACAAATAATTTAACATCATCTATATACCAGTAATTCAGGTTATAGGAATCACCGCTAAAGAAAAAACATACTTGAAAATCGGCTGCACCAACATCTGAATTACTTATATTAATCAGCTCTTCAGCCTGTGTGCTTGCAGTTGGATTAACCATTGACCAAACAGTATTCCAGCTTCCTCCGCCTGATCTTGTTGCAACACCAATTGTATAAGGGCCGCCGTAATGATCTAACGAATGTTTAAATTGAAAAATTAATAATGTTTTTCCCGTAGTATTAACTGCAGGAGAAATAAAATGTGATGTGGAATTAAATTGAGGAGACCAGTTAAATCTTAATTCCGGGGCAACACCACCCGCATTTGCTGAAGACACTGCGGACCAGTTGCCAGCCTGAACGTCGACACTCCACCCCGCCGGCGGATAACCACCTGCAAAATCAACTGTTAATAATGGTTGTGAATTTGTTAAAACAGATGCAACGATAAAAACAAAAAAAGTAAAGAATTTTTTCATATCATTCCCCTTAGAATGAATAAATAAGATGTTAATTAAGAGAACAGAATAATAAAACTATGATTAACTTTTATAAGGTTTAAAAATTGTAATGAATTTTGATGGTTAAAAAATTTATTCATATAAAACTTATTTAATACTTAACTCGGGTTTTTATTTATGGAAGGAACTTATTAGAGTTCCTTCCATAAACTGTATTATTAAATTACAAGATTACTTTGGCACAAATCTATTTTAAGAGTAACATTTTTCTGGTTTGCACCAAACTATTAGATTGGAGTTTATACAAATAAACACCTGATGAAAGATTTGAAGCATCAAATTGTACTTCGTATTTTCCGGCAGGTTGTTCTTCACCAACCAGTGCTGCAATCTCATTGCCAAGAATATCAAAAATCTTTAAGCTGGTAAAAGATTTTTCACTAATTGTATAAACTATCTTTGTTGATGGATTGAATGGATTCGGATAGTTTTGTTCCAAATCAAATGTAAGCGGCATATTGTTTTCGCTGCCCATTCCAGTAACAACATTTTCTGCTAACCATCTTATGCTGCGTGCAGTAATAGTGTCTCTTACTGCCAGATCAGTAATTTGTTCGGGACCCGTAACCATATAAACAATTCTATAATTATCTGCAGCGGCTCTTATACCTGCAATGTCAGGTCCATTAAAATATGTTAATATTGTTGTTGCAGTTGTATCTAAAGGACTAATTTTATCAAGTGATCTTTCATAGATAGAATTTGCAACAAACTGAACTCCATTAGAAATAATATCACCGGGAACACCTTTTATTAAAAATAGGTTTGATATATCCGCAACATAATTTGCGTGCAGATAATTATGATAAAAATCCTGGGCAAAATGACTTTGTCCTGTCGTTTCAAAAATATCACTTCCTATATTCTGCCCGGTTATAAGCAGATTTCCACCGCCATCTAAATAATCCTGCAGTTTGGTTACTTCATTTTCATAAAATGCACGATCAGAATTACTGCCTTGCCAAACAACAATACCAAAGTTGGAAAGATCCAGATTTGCCGGTTCTAAAGCGGACCTGGATACAGCCCCACAAGTTCCATCATATACATTATTAATAGATTCTAAAACACTAGATTCATATTCTCTGTTGCCTGCACTTATAACAAGAATATCTGTCCCGCCGGAAGTAACATTGTTAAAGATAATTGATCCTGACATACCGGGATTATTATGTGATTCAAATTCAACAGTAGTGCTGCCATAGCCGCTTATTCCTTGTGGATTAACTTGAAGTTGGATTATTGCAGAATCTCCGGCACTAATTTCCAGCGAATCGGCAGTTCCAAATTCAAATGTTCCATTTGCTGTTGTATATTCTCCGGTCCAACCGTTAGGTGCATTAAGCGAACAATTGATTGTGTAAACATCAGACATCATTCCGATATTTTTAATTGTTGCACTAAAATCAACAGGGGTTGTATTATCAAAAATTGCATCCGGGCTTTGCGAATTAATTTGTGCAACATAATTAGGAACTACTTCTAACATCTCTGATTGATATATTGATTTGTTACTTTCGTTTTGAATGAATGCTACTATACGAAGACTATCAATATTTACAGATTGTAAAAACGATGCTGTTGGAACATATTGTAAAACTATTTCTGTTGAATCGCCCGGGGCAGGAATTGTTAATGTCGTTCCATTAGCATCAGGTAACATTTTTCTGCAAACACTATGAAATTCTGATTCACCATTTGTACCAGGGGGTGCAGGAAATACCACAACTTTTTCAGTTAAAGCAACTTTAAGTTTGGTTGTTGCAAATGTTGTGTTATCATTAGGATCTCTTATAATTTTTACGCCAACTTCAATTAAGTTGTCAGAAAGTGCTCTTTGAGTCATAATAATTTTAAAAGGAGCATATTGACTATTTCCACTGTTTACAGCATTTACAAAAACCGATTGGGTTGTAGAAACAGTTGCACCGTTTACAACAATCCATGGAACGGCATTTACACCATAGTAATTTGTACGTGTTGTATTATCGGGAGTATTCAATATATACATGGGATCAGATGCGCCGGGCCACCAAACGTTATATATAATATGCGATATTGATTCCGTTGCAAGCATTCCTGCCAATGTAGTGTTATACCATGCATTGTTTAAAGAAGCGCACGGTGCACAGGATGCATTTGTGAATCTTTCAACTAGGGATTTTTTATCGTATGCTAAAGTGTTAAATGTAAATCCCAAAACAAGCAAAAATAGTATTACTTTTTTCATACAGATCTCCTTATATGTTTTACACTAAACTCTACTTAAAAACTCGATCCTGTTTGTTCTATTTCTTTTGTGGCTAAGTTTTGTATAAAAAACACAGCTTCAAGTTTATTTATATTCCAAACGGTATCTATTGTGTTTTCAAATTGGTATGAGTTAGTACTGTTTAGGGATGATAGCGGAAATCCATCATTAGATGGAAACAATACTCTTAACACATCATAAAATTTTGTCTCGCCATTTGAGCCGGGTGCCTGAGCAAATTCAATATCTGATTCAACAATTGCACATCTTAAGAATAAATCGTTAAGATTTAATGAACTCTTATTTTTTACTTTAATATTGGCATTAATCAGCAAGCCGCCGTTTATTACAGATTTAGTCATCTCAATAGAAAAGTTTGAAGACGAATTTAATCTTGTATTTAATGCCTGTTTAATTGAGTTTGAATCCGTTGGTGTTGGTCTGGTTATACCATCTAATATTAATGTAGGTGCAAAAAGTATATTATAATATGCCATCCTAAAATCACAAAAGGATTTTGCAGAAAGATAAAATGGATCAACAGGAGAAGGAAAGTTTGTTGGAAACTTTACTGAAACAACTTTATTGCTTCCGTAACTTTGTAAAACAGAACGAATTATTTTATTGGATGTAACACAAGGTACGCAGCTAACGTTTGCAAAATCTTCAAGCAGAACTACTCTTTCGGGATTTATATTTCCATCTTCTGATAGTGTAATTTCAAGTTTAACTTCGCCGGTTTTGAGTGAAATTGGTTGAGTTGGCGGATTAGTTTCACACCCCAGTATTATAAAAGGTAAGATTAGAAATAAAAATTTTTGCATAAACAATTAATTTATTTTACCAAACAATTAAACTTTTATCCCCAGAAATGATAAACATTAATTTTTCTGCACCGAAAATAAAAAGTGCGCAACGAAATTCAAAGAAGATTTTAGAATTTTGTGCAATTATTAAATTTATTTAAGATTTCATTTTTTGATTATTATCCCATAAATTTAAAATTACTGAGCGGCTGCTAACCAGTATCCACTTATGGAAAACATTTTTGAATCTGACCACGTACGGACCTTTATAGTAAATTTATCTCGTGAGATTGAAATTGCCTCAACATTATATCTTGTGTTAAATTCTTTATCTGCATCTATTTGTGTTACGCTTAATATGATCTGAGGTTTTTTTGTAAAGGGAGTATTAAAATCCACCTCAACAGTCATTACACGTTCACCATTGTTGCTATCAAGAGAGTAACCTGAAATGCTTTGATTGATTGACCAGCTGCCGCTTTGGATGGATTGTGAAGATATTGGAATACAAATTACTGTTACAAGTAAAAAAAGATTTATTAAAAAAATTTTTCTCATTCAACTTCCAGATTTTAATTCCTATTTAAAATTAAACTCCCAAAAAATTATATGCAATAATTACAGCAAATAAGTAAGCATTTAAAAAATATTTTATGCCAGTTTTTCTCTTTCGGATTTTTTAAGTTTTTTAACAACCTCATCATACGAATGATCAATCCATTCTTTCAATTCGCCCCAGCGAATATCTCCATCCAGAATAACCGTGTTCCAATATTTCTTACTCATATGCCAGCCGGGCCGCACATCTTCATATTGCTCTCGTAGTTCAATTGCTTTTTCCGGATCACATTTTAGGTTTATTTGCAACGGAATTTTTTCCAATGGAATCAGCACAAACATTTTACCTCTGACTTTTATTACAAGTGTTTCTTCATCAAAAGGGAAATCTTCAACAGCACCTTTTTTGTTTAAGCAATATTCAATTATTGTTTGGATATTCATTCTAAAACGTTTTCAATCGTTAATAAAATATCTTTTAATTATTTTATCATACTAAAAATTATATAAATATGATTATTTATTTCAATAAAAAATATACTCCTAACCAGGATGCCTGTGTCTTACCTTTCGATCGTGCATTTCTTTTTGCTGACGGAGTTTATGAAGCTTTAAGAACTTACAACAAAAAACTATATCGATTGCAGGATCACCTTGATAGATTACAATATAGTCTTCATGAAGTTAATATTAGCTTTAAAGATTTAGATCAGATTGAAGTTATTGCTAAAAAGCTTGCAGATGTAAATAACATCAAATCTGATTTTTCAATTTATATTCAAATTAGCAGAGGAATTAGTTTTCCCCGATCTCATAATTATGAACCTAATTTAACTCCAAATGTTTTTGCATTTATCAAACCAATTAAAGATAACAGTAAGGAAACAGCTAATGGAGTAAAGGTTATTCTTGAAAAAGATCTTCGCTGGTTAAGATGTGACATAAAATCCACTTCACTATTGCCTTCTGTTATGGTTAATCAAAATGCAATCCGGAATAATGCTTATGAAGCAATTCTTTATCGTGATAATTTTATTACTGAAGGATCGCATACAAATTTTTTTGCTGTAAAAGATGATATAGTTTATACGGCTCCTTTATCTAACTATATTCTAAGCGGAGTAACACGCAAAGTTGTACTTGAACTTTGCAAAGAAAATAATATTGATTTCCGTGAAGAGTACATAAATGTATCAAAAATAAAAGAATATGATGAATTTTTTATTACCGGTACAACAACGGAAATTATCCCGGTTATTCAAATTGATGACTGGACTGTAAAAAATGGTAAGCCCGGAAATATGACCTCTAAAATTCAGCTATGTTTTTTTAACTCTGTAAATCAGTACTGATGAAAACTGAAAATAAAATATCAACAGATGTATTTCTGCTTACCGGAGAGTGGAGCGATTACAGTGGAAAAAATATTCTTAAGTTTATAGGTACAAGTGATGAACTTGGTCCTGTTGAAATATTAGTTACAAATAACAAACCGGTTTTTTTTGTTGATAAAGATGCGATCCTGGATCCATTAACAAAAACTTATCTTAGAAAAGAAACAAAGCTTAAAAATTTTAATAAGCAGCCGGTTGATGCAGTTTATTTTAACACTCAAAAAGCATTAACCACCTTAGCTGAAACCATTCAGCAATCTAATCAAACAACTTATGAATCTGATGTTGATCCCTTAAGAAGATTTCTGATGGAGAAATCTATTAACTCACAAATGAGAATTACCGGTGCAACTGAACAAAAAAATTCTCTGGTGAGATTTATTAATCCAGCTATACTGCCCTGCGATACTTTGCCAAAATTTGTAATTGCTTCAATCGATATTGAAACCGGAGCAAAAACAAATTTGCTTTATTCTATTGCTGTTCATATCACCGGAAAAAAAGGTGAGCACAAAAAAGTTTTTATGATCGGTGAAAAACCTAAACGATCTTCAGAACTTATTTCCTATTATTCCGATGAACGGGAATTACTAACAAATTTTTTTGTATGGTTTAAAGAAATTGATCCCGATATAATTATTGGCTGGCATGTAATTGGTTTTGATCTTCTGTTTCTTGATAACAAATGCCGTGAACTTGGGATTAGTTTAGATATTGCACGCGCTAACGGCAGAGTTTCTATCAGACAACGAAAACCGAGCGGACATTTTATTTCTGTTACCGGCAGGGTTGTAATTGATGGTCCTACAATGCTTCGTGCTTCATTTTTTAGTTTTGAGGATTTTAAACTTGAAACCGTTGCGCAGGAACTTTTAGGTGAGGGTAAAACTATTACTCCCG
>DASVGS010000098.1:0-2267 GCA_036379435.1 Ignavibacteriaceae bacterium | reverse complement strand
AGATTGAAGTATACTGCCGCCCGGTTTTGTGATCTTTAATGCAGTGGAAGTTCTGAATATGTCTCTTGCAGAGATTGCATAAATGATTGATATGATAAGACTTGCAACTAATATTGCCGATACTGGTTTGATGTTGGCACTGAATAATATCAGATAGTCTTTTAAGGTACTGCTTTGACTTTCATCAACTTCAGTGTCATTCAAATTTGGATTGCTCATGTATTGATTTCTGAATTTTAATATTTAATAAATTTTTCACCCATAAAACCCGGGCTTATTAAGCCGGTATAAAATTGTAAGTTTCCGCCCATAAAATAATGAGGGTATATGATATAAGAAACAGAATCATTTTATAAATTTAATGTCAGATAACGATAACATTTAATTTGAAAATTATTGTGGTCGGATATTATTAAGAAACAACCCGCCAAAATTCTTTCTTCAATCTAACTCTAAGCATATTATAAAAATATTTTATATTCATCTGCTTTTATTAACCCCGGCGAATACAATTAATAAATTAAAACAATGCTATGTTTTATTGATCAATTATTGTGGTTCAAATATAGAAATCTTTTTTGTAATTAGGGAACAGAAATTAGTGAGTGGTTATTAGTGATTTGTTATTGATTAATGATTCATCAATAATGCTGGCAATGACATCTCGAACGAATCTGAGAGTTCTGTGAGATTTCTCTTCACTGCGTTCATCGAAATGACAGGAGAATTCAGAAATCAGAGATCAGTGAACAGTTATTATAATAATTAATATCGAATGTGCAGGAAAAGATTAAAGGGAGCTGCCTACTTTTACCCGTATGTTAACAAAGATGGAAGTTAATCCTATTCCTCCGCCTTTTAAATTACTTACAATCACGCTTGGTCCAATTGCAATTGAGCTGTATGCCCAGTAATCAAATATCTTCTGTACACTTATATCCATTACAAACTGGTTATTTCTAACGGGACTGTTAAACATATAATCCATCCTAAGATCAAATACACTTCCTGCAAGAGTCAATTCTCTTCCTGTAAAACCAGCATGTAATTCATCTATAAAACTTGCAAAATAGAACTTGCTCCTTGTTGCTCCCAGCAATTTTACCGGATATCGGAATTCATAATTAACGAAACCACCCTTTAACAAGTAAGGTTGATATTTAATTGATCCATCAGGATTAAGAACTATATTATTTTTATTAACTGTCTGTTTAGTGTATTTAAGTATCTGGGATTCTGCAAAATCACTTGAAGAAGACATGTAGCCTATCTCAAAAAAATTACCGAATGGAATCGTGTAAGCTAATTGATAACCACTGGTTACAAAAAGATTATTATGATTTTCTGAGCCTTTTAGTTCAACCATTGCGTCCACTGCAGTAAATACTCCACCTCTAAATCCCAGTATATGGAAACTTACATCCGTATAATTTGTTTCCAGCGGTCCTGAGTATGGTGTTCCAAACCCGATCGATATACCAATATCTTTTTTCAATGGAATTCCAAATCTCTCGCCACCCATTATCTGAAAGTATGGATTTATATAACCAAGAGTGGGAGATATCTGAAAAACTGTTGGCGGGTTTAAAATATTATTAAATCTTAATTTATCAAGAACCCGTGTAAATAAACTTCCATAATTTATAGTTTCTTCCAAATTAAGTTTAAATGGGTAAGTTATTATTCTGGCACGTGTTTCAGGTTTTAATGCAAGCAAAGGATATAAACTTCCTTTTACCGATATTGTTTGATCAGTAGCATTACGGATATCAACTACAATCTCAGCTTTTGGGTCAGGTGGATCAATAAATAACTCTTCCTGAATTTTAATAAATAAACTATCATCAAGCGGTTCCATTTGATAATATAGAATCGGCTCTTCCTCCTCCTGAGCAAATAGCATTGATGTACTGATGTTAAAAATGAAAAAGGAAAACAAAATAAGAACTATAAATTTTAGATCGTCTGCTCTCATTACCTTAAAAGTTTTAAAAAAATATATTATAAAGTAACAATAATCAAACCGAAATCATAAATAATTAAGAGATAAAATAAATGCATAGAAAAAAGTTCAGGCATAATACTCACTTTAAATTTAACTGATTGAGAGTAAAATTTTACCACCATGAATAAATTAATTGCAGCAATTTTTACAGTTAATCTGTAATTACTTTATCACTTTTCGATTACATCCTATTTAGATTTTTTACTTATTAAGAAAATTCATTCATTATAAATGCTTAAGTTCCTAATAATTAACTCATAAA
>DASVGS010000097.1:0-4875 GCA_036379435.1 Ignavibacteriaceae bacterium | reverse complement strand
ATTTCCCAGAAGCTTGTACCTGATTTAAATGGTCAGCTAACTATGGCAAAAGAAGTTTTAATTGTTACTCCAAATGTAAGAGCAGCAATTAAAAATAATAATTCAGATGAAATTTATATGATGATCAATCAGGCTGCAGATATTGGTATGATTACTATGGAACACGATTTAAAACTATTATATGAAACAAAAAAAATATCTTACGACACTGCGTATAAATTTGCTAATAATAAAACATTATTTAAGCAAATAACCGGTCGTGCTATGTAAATATTATTATTAAGATATTTTTAATACTCATTTCATAAACCTGCCACAAATAAAATATTAAAAAAAATGTCTGTCATTCATAGACAGACATTTTATCGAAATTAATTAATGAAGATTAATTCTTAAAATTTCACCAAATCCCGGAACCGGAGGTCCAAATCCTTTATTTGATACATAAAGATTTCCATCAGGGCCCATTGTCATTCCGGTAGGGAAGAATAATCCATCCACAAGAATTTCTTTTTTGCCAGATGGCAGAACTTTAATTATCCTGCCTGTATTGGGGGTTGGAAAACCATTAACCGAAGATGTTTCTAATACATACATTCTTGCCTGATCATCAAATACTAAACCGAGAACAGTAGAAAATCCGGTTGCCCAGATCTGTGATTGTCCGCTCGGAGTTACTTTATATATATTAGAACTACCTGCAGTAACAGGGAATGTGTTCAGATTTCCAACATAAAAATTACCATGAAAGGCAATTGCAGTTGGTACTATATGTCCATAAGTTGCACTGAAATCAATCACTCTACTTACATCTCCATTTTTTGTCACCTTTACCATTTCACCATGATTTGGTTCAATAGCATAAAGATTATTTCGTACATTAATCAAACTGTACCAGCTTCCGTCAGGTTCAAAATCATCTTCTTCCGGTTCAGCCACAGGATTATTTTGTTGATAGGTGCTTAAATCCGCAACAACAGTCCATGTTGCATCACTATTAATTTTTATTATGGATGCAGGTACATCTGAATGACCATGTGAACATCCGCCGCCTGCAAGTAACGCATACAAAGTATTATTCATAAACTCTATATCCGCAACTCCTAAACGATCACCAAGTGCATTTTGCGCAGAAGGTAAATTATCAACTACCGTTAAAATTGATCCAGAAGGACTGATCTTTAAAATTCTTGCAGTGTTTCCACCAAGATATGGACCAACAGGAGGTATAACCTGATCACATTGACCAAGTGTTGAGTTATCTCCGCCTAATCCAGACTCTGCAACATAAAGAAATCCATCAGCTCCAAATTTTAATCCACGTGGACCATTTAGCCCTACTGCAATAGTATCTATTGTGATATTGGATGATGAAACTTTATCGCTTGAAGTAGATTTGTTTAACTGAGTGTCTGTGGGTATACTGGAATCATCATTACATGAGTAAAATATTAATGATGATAAGAAGAATACAAACAACATAAATACTGCTTGTTTTTTCATTTGCCTGCCTTTTTAATTATTTATTATTTTATTTAATACAATCTGAACATTAAACTGATTACCATCGCGCATTCAATTCTATTAACTCGTATCCATATAGCCTCCATAATTTTTTTAAAGCATAAGCGCTTAATTACGCCGCCATTAAGATCATCTATTACTAAATCATTACAGTTTAATTTTAGAAATCATTATTCATGCACACAATCAGATATAATTTCAAATCAAGGATTTAGGAATCTTGAAAAATCATCTCTGTCCAAAAATCAAGAAATATTTTTATTTGATTAATTATTATAAGACTAATACAACAATCAAAAGAACTTATGTTGTCTTAAGGAGTAGCTGGATTTAGAAGTGAGCGGGTATAAATTAGTTTAATTTATAAACCCTTCCTCAAGCAGTTGAATTTGTTTTGGTGAGAAACTTGAAATATTTCTAAACAAAAATCAAGTGGATAAAATTTATTCAAGAAAATACTTAATTGCGATTATAAATTAAAATTAATTTTTTAATCAGCATATTTTTGTTCCAGTTCTAATACGCGGCTATGGTGTTTTTCAAAATTGATGAATCTGATTAACACCAGCATAATACCTGCAAATAATGCATAAGCAAGTATTACAAATTGCCAATCTAAAAATCCTTTTAACTGCCCCATTAAAGCGGCACCGGCAGCTAATCCCAAATTTGATATTGCCATATAAAGAGTAAATTGAGTAACAGAAATTCTTTTCCAGCATAGCTGCATTGCTGATGCGAAAATTGCAATTGTTGTAAAGGTTAAGAGGATATAAAATCCTACAATAAATCCTATAACAAATATCTCATTATTCCAATAATTTTTAAGAAACGACATTGCGGCAACAAGTGTAATTAATAAGCTCATATATATGGTGATCATTTTTACTTTGCCAAAATAATCAATAAGAAAACCTCCGATAATCATTCCACCTATACCCGATATTAAATTTGCTGTTGCAAAGATTTGAGAATACTGAGTATCAGCCCAACCTAGCTGCTGCACTGTAAATACCGGCAGAACAGTGTCTATTAAACCTCTTCCTACTGAAAAACTAAACGCAGCAATACCCATCATTAAACTTACCGGTAAGAAGAAAACCTTGTATAAACTTTTAAAGATACCTTTCCAGCTATGCAATTGAATTTTTGCTGCAGTTTTAGATGCCTCACCCTGTGTCCATGGTAATAATTTTTCACCGGGTCGTTCTCTTAGTACTAAAGGAACAAGTATAATTATGGAAGTAATCAATGAGAATGATACTATAGCATAAAAGTATCCGTAGTTGCTCATTATCCAGCTTCCCGTTGCAACAGATGCAGAAATACCTAACGTTTTGGATCCCCACATCAATCCATTTGCACGAGCCTGCTGATCAACAGGTAAAATATCAATTGCCATTCCATCAACGGCAATGTCCTGAGAGACTTCAAAAAAGCTGACAACGAAACCTAATATCATTAACAGAGATAAATTGTTTAATGGATCTGCAATCAAAGACATTGACAAAAAACTTAATATAAGGCCAAGCTGGCCGAATAGTACCCAGGGTCTTCTTCGTCCCATTGATAAATATGTAAATCTATCCATAATCGGAGCATTAATAATTTTTAAACTCCATGGCATTCCTATTACTGCAACATAACTACCAATTTCTGCGGGACTTTTACCATGTATCGCTAACCACGCAGGTACAGCATACCACAATAAACCTTCAGGAATTCCTTGAGCAATGTATAATGCAGCAAAAGTAAAATACCGTAAAAATGCATTTTCAGATAGTGCAGGTAGAGTTTTGGTTTTTATCTGAACTGAGTTTACAAATAGCATTTAAGTTGCCACATTATTTTTTATTAAAGTGTTAATATTATTTTAAATTTTTATTGGGTTTTATAAACTTCCAGTTCAATCTCAATCATAAACTCAGGCAAAGCTAATTCCTTAACCCCAAGCCAAGAACCAGTTGGAAATTGTTTAGTGTAAATTGAGTTACGATAACCGGCTTGATTAAGGAACTCAGGCATATTGGTGGTGAAAACATTCTCGACAACCACATCTTCAAATGAGCATCCATAATGTTTCAGTACTTTATCTAAATCGGAATAACAATTTTTCATCTGCTGAAGAAGATCACCAACTGCAGTTGGGTTACCTTTATCATCCATACTAACAGCTCCGGAAATTTTAATATCATTACCAATCTTAACAGCATGTGTATAACCATAAGCTTTTTCAACTTCCGGACGAAGATAAAAATACTCAGGTGTTTCAGGTTTTACTTTTTGCATCTGCTGACATCCCATTGAGAATATGACGAGCAAGAGTAACAAAAAAGTTCTTGCTTTTTGAATGGTATTAATTGGTTGTTTCATTGCAACAGATCCTCAGTTTTAGTTTTTATAAAATGATACTATTCATATTTACTTCATCGCATCAGCGGTTTGGTAAGTATCAGCAAACTGCTGAAACTTAGTTATCATTCCATCTTCAATTGTCCACATATGCACAAACTGAGTATTTATAACTTTTCCTGTCATCTTATTCTTAGCCTTATATCGTCCTGTAACAATTATTTCACCGGATTTGGCTTCATAATATTTTTGCTCAGTTAAGTCCCAGTACTCCCATTCATCAGCAAGCCGTTTGAATACACCTTCAAGAACTGCTTCAGGACCTAAATAAGGATTTCCATCTGCATAAGGAAAATTTTCAGCCTCATTCCATTCAATTTCAGAACCAAATTTTTGCAGTACAGAAGTTATATTACCTTTTGCAAAATCGGCATATACGCTCTGTATTAAATCTATATTCTTGTCTTCGAGTTTCATATTATCTATAGGATAAGAAAAACTGAATGAGATGATTGATATCAATGCTGCAAGAGCGATCATAATTTTTTTCATTGTCTACTGTTGATTATGGTAATAAATATTTCACGATTTAAAAAGAACAGGCAGATATTTCACTGCCTGTATATTCAAAAAAAATTAATAATAACTAATCATTCTTTTTAACTTCACCACCGTGATCTCCGACCAACATCCACTTACCGTTTTTCTTCATAAGAATATCTGTCCAGCGTCCTCTTTCAGTATTTGGTTTTCCATCTGTACTTTCAGAAACCTGAGTGTAGTAGTAATGCACATAAGCAAAATCGCCATTAACCCAAATTTTTGCAGGCTTGATTACGTAGTATTGAATTTTACCTTTCTTATTCCAATAGTTAAGCGATTTAACAGCATCCGATTTAGTTCCGGGAGATTCATTTTCATATGACCAGCCAAAATATGAATCATCAAAATAATTAGTGAATGACATAGGATCACTTGATGCACTTGCGGCCCAGTACT
>DASVGS010000096.1:0-3223 GCA_036379435.1 Ignavibacteriaceae bacterium | reverse complement strand
ATAATCTATTTGTGTTTTTTAAATCTAATCCATCCCGTAATAAACAAATCCAGTATTTAGTTTCATTCGCAGATTTCAAAGCAATTTCATAATACTTAATAAAATCTTTTTTAGAATGTGCAGATTTCCCTTCTAAAACATTTGCGCCTACAGATGTTGCTGATCTTAAAAATTGATCAACAATCGATTGAAACTTTCTTCCAACATCAATAGCTGAAATGAATTTAATAACTTCAACTGAAAACTTATAACATCGAACTTTAATTTCTTTGGGATCACTTTTGTTTTCAGCAATTTTCATTATACGATTTTTGAATTTTTACTTTTGAATTTTGAATTTCACTTACTTAAGAAATCTCTTAGAAATATCACCGTAAGCATCAATTCTTCGATCACGAAGGAAAGGCCAGTTACGGCGTATGTATTCAATTCTATCAAGATCAACTTCTGCAATAAGTATTTCTTCTTTATCGTGTGATGCTTCTGCGATAATTATTCCCTGCGGATCACAGATGAAACTTTTACCCCAAAATTCAATTCCGGCAGAATCTTTGGTTTCCTTTTCAAGACCAATTCTGTTTACTGATGCAACATAAACTCCGTTTGCAATTGCGTGTGAACGCTGAATTGTTTGCCAGCTTTCAAACTGCGGTTTACCGTGTTCTTTCTTTTCGTAAGGATGCCAGCCAATAGCAGTTGGATAAAATAAAATGCTTGCCCCTTGTAAAGCAGTTAATCTGGCACCTTCAGGATACCATTGATCCCAGCAAATTAATGTTCCGATATTTCCAAACTCTGTATCAAATGATTTAAATCCTAAATCGCCGGGAGTGAAATAATATTTTTCATAATAAGAAGGATCATCCGGAATGTGCATCTTACGGTAAACACCTGCTATCTCTCCTTTTGAATTTACAACTGCAAGTGAGTTGTGATAAAGTCCCGTTGATCTTTTTTCAAACAATGGAACGACAACAATCACCTTTAATTTTTTTGCTATTTTCGATACAGCATCAGTTGAAGGACCGGGAATTGTTTCTGCTAAATCATAGTAATCAATATTTTCTGATTGACAGAAATACTGTGATCTAAAAAGTTCAGGCAAACAGATTACCTGTGCCCCTTTTTTTGCTGCCTTTTCAATCCACAAAATTGCTTTATTAAGATTATCATCCGGATTTTTTGTGAAAGCTAATTGAATTAAACCAACTTTAAATTTATTTGGATGTTTTTTCATATTTGTTCTGATTTGTTTGTATACAAATATAATTCGATATGATTATAAATAAAAAGGCACGATGTTAATCGTGCCTTAACAAATGGGTTATAACTTTTTAATTCTTGATTTCTTATTTCATTAATAACATTTTTTTACTGCCTGTAAAACCATTTACTTGTAATGTATAAATATAAACTCCGCTTGGCAGTTGTGATGCATTAAATTCTATTTTGTGATTTCCTGCTTCTTTTATTTCGTTTACAAGTACTGCTACTTCTGCACCGAGTATATCATAAACTTTAAGCCTTACCAAACCTGCTTCTTTAACAGCATAGTTTATTACTGTAATTGGGTTAAATGGGTTTGGATAATTGAAATCTAAATTATACTCCCTTATACCTTCATTAGTAACTACCTTTTTGCCCATTTCTTCACCGCGCGTACTTACCTCACTGCTGTAATCAGATAAATTATCACCAATATCTTTTGCTCTAACTTTGTAAGTCAGTCCAAAATTACCGGCACCGGGTGCATAGTAATATGTTGGATCTACAAAATAGTTATTTGAAGTTGTAGCAACTAACTGCCAAACGCCACCCAATTCCTGCACTTTTCGCCAGACTTCATACACGGAAATGTCTGCTTCATTATTCTTTGTCCAGCTAAACCTTACCATACCACTGCCCGGATTTGCAGATAGTTGTGGATTTACTGGGGCAAGGGGGGCTGCATCGTAATGACATATAAAAATTGAATAAGGAATACTAGTATTACCAGCATGTAATAGATATAGGTCATTAGAATTGGACACCAACTTCTTAGTTAGCTCGTAAAAAGGAACGTTTGAAATTATTCCAGAAATAGTTGTACCATATAATGTACGATGCACATAATTATTGGCTTCCGCGCCAAAACTTATTATGTGAATTTTATTGTCGGCAGTTTTTTCAACTAAGTGAGATTTATTAGCAACAGTATTTATAATTTCCGGATTTTGTGTCCATATTGAACTGTTTAACTGTCTATATGAATGACCAATGTAAGAGCCTGATACGCCTATAGTTCCATAATTTGCTCTATAAATTTCATTTAAATAACTACCAGTAATTATTGGTTTTACCTTATTAGTAAGCGATGCCATTGGAAATTCATAATACGGAACAAACTGTGGTGTATCCCAAATCCCACTCGTTAATCGTGTCCTTGATTTAGGATTCATGGGAGAATTAAGAATATAGCCTACGTGAACTTTATCTATAGAAATAGCAATGTCAGGAGTTTTACCACCTTCAATCTCGACATCTGAAACTTTCTTATAGTTTTGCCATTTATATTGATTATCATTTGGAACAAATTTAATATAGTGTGTTTCAGGTTGATAACCATTTACTCTTGTTTCTGTCCAGACAATATGTATTTCCTGACCAACAAGGTAAGCAGTAATTGCATCACAGCCATAGTTAGACATTTGCCAATTATCAAAGTTGTTATTCCAGGTGTCCCCAAGGTTAGTGCTTCTTGCTACCTGAATTTTATTATTCTTAAAATAAATGGCATAAACATTATTCTCGATTGCTGCTACATTAACATAATTTGTCCCTGATCCTTCTGCTTCAACAACTTTATCATACTTTCCATTTATTGCTGCACCATTTGAGTTAACAAGTGCATACTTAATTCCGCCATTTCTATAATAAGCAATATGAACTCCGTTAGCATCAACAAATGCTGTAATCTGTGTATTTGCTAATACCGAAAAACTGGTTGTAGTCTCTGGCTTCCAATAATTTTGTGATGATATTGAAAATGAGATTAAAAATATAACAGAAAGAATTAGTTTTATTCTTAACATTTTATTTCCCTCAATAAAATTTATTTAAGAAAAATTGATTTGATTGTTTTTCTGAAAGACAAATTATTACTACCGTTATTTGCGTGAATTGTGATAAAATAAACACCGGAAGAAACCTTATTGTTATTGTTATCTGTTCCATCCCAGGTTAA
>DASVGS010000095.1:0-2826 GCA_036379435.1 Ignavibacteriaceae bacterium | reverse complement strand
TATACACAATAGGATGCATTAACACTAAACAAAATAATTTATCAAGTATATTTATTAATATTTTTGTTCTCTCTGTTATTCCACTTGCTATATCTATAATTAATTCGATGTTGACAATGTTTTGTTCATTTTGGGATGGGTTATGGTTTTATATTCTCATCGTTAGTGGTTCGGTTATGTTTGGATCTTCAGTAGCATTCGTTATCAATATTGTTAAACAAAAATACAATAGAATTATATTCATGATTATCATCTTCATTGTAGCACTTATACCAGTACTTGAAATTTATTTTAATCCACAAGTTTATTTCTATTCACCATTAATAGGATTTTTTCCAGGAAATATTTATGATGAGGCATTAAGCCCGGATTTGAAACTGATTGTGCATCAATTAATTGTAATTTCCTTTTCGATAATAATTATATTTTTAATTGCACATAAACACAAATTAGCAATTAAGCATAAAGTATATTTCCTGGTGCTGATATTATTATTTTTAACTGTATTTCAATTTGTTTCTTCGCATCTTGGATTTACAACTACTTTTTCAAGTTTAGAAAAAATCTTATCAAAAAAAATTAGCTCGGGATTAATGACATTACATTATGATAATGTTGATTCCACGACTGCACAATTTATTGATTTGAATCAGGAGTTTTATTTTTCAGAATTAAGTTCTCAGTTAAATGTAAAGCCTTCAAAACTTATTAGCGTCTATCTTTTTAATAATCGTGAGCAGAAAAAAGAATTATTTGGTGCAGGTAATGCTGATTTAGCAAAACCCTGGCAGTATTCAATTTATATAAGCGCTGATTCCTGGCAGCAAACATTAAAACATGAATTAGCTCACGTTTTTACAGCAGAATTTGGTTCAGGAATATTTAAACTTGCATCTGGATTTAATGTTGCAGTTATTGAAGGAATGGCCGAATCTCTTGATGGAGTGTCAAATAATATTTCTATTAATGATCTGACCAGGTTAGCATACAATAATGGATACAAAATTAAAATTGAAAATCTATTTAATGGTTTAAGTTTTTTTGGAGGCAATTCATCTTTGGCATACACTTACAGCGGCGCTTTTATAGATTTTTTGATTAGAAAATATGGAGTAGAAAAAGTAAAAGAGTTTTATAGACTCGGGGACTTCGATTTAACATTCAAAACTACTCTGAATAAAGCAGTAGCCAATTTTGAAACAAGTGTGTCAGATTCACAATTATCAAATCGTAAATTTATGGCTGATTACTATTTTGGCAGACTTTCAATCATTCAAAAAGTTTGTCCAAGATATATTGGTGACAGATTAAAAAAGGCCTATGAGAAATTATCAGAAAATAAATTAGATGAAGCACAAACACTTTTTAATGAAATAAATAGTAAATCACTTAATTATTTTGCATTAATCGGATTATCAGAAACTTTATTGAGAAAAAATAAATCAGAGGATGCGATTAACCTGATATTAAACAATTATAAAAATTTTAGTGGCACAGCATATTTTCATAATTTAGTTTTAAGATTGGGTGAATTATTTGCAGCAAATTTACAATACGATTCCGCAGCTAATTACGACAAAGAAATAATTAAAGACGAACCCGATTATCGATTGACAGCTTTGGCAAATACAAGGTTAAAATTAATTGAGGCAAATAAATTACAGGAATATGTAAAAAGTGATGATTCGTTGAGATACAAAATACTGATTGAATTAAACAAAAAAGAATATGATTATTATTCTATTCCCATTATTATTGACTTAATGAAGGTGCAAAAAATAGACTATCAAAAATCATTAAAGGTTTTTAATAAAGCATTCATTATTGAAAATATTGAAAGCAGTTTTGCCGCATACAAACTTTCTGAATATATGTTTGAGAATAATGATTATGTGAATGCAAGAAAATATGCCGCTCTTAGTTTAAGATATAAATCTGATAATATTTTTTTTACGGCTATGCAAATGCAATTTAGGAAATCAAATTGGTTTGTACAGAATGCAAATACATTTTTGAGTAATTTTGTATTCAGTAGTAATTAATCATCGCGAACTAAAATTAATTTTATAATGAATAGTGCTTTAGAAATATTAATTAAAGATAAAATTTCTCGAATAAAAATTATTAAAATAATTAAAGAGACAGCAGAACTTATGGATATTGAAGTTTATGCTGTGGGAGGATTTGTACGTGATATAATCCTTGATCGGGCAAGAAATGATCTTGATATACTCGTTATTGGAAGCGGAATTGACTTTGCCAGAAAAGTAGCAGAAGCACTCAAAATTAATGATGTTGCTTATTATAAAAATTTTGGAACTGCGCATTTTGATTTTGAAAATATGAATATTGAATTTGTTGGTGCACGTAAAGAATCTTATGATCGAAACACAAGAAAACCAATTGTAGAAGATGGTACATTTAAGGAAGATATTTACCGGCGTGATTTTACAATTAACACTTTGGCAATTTCACTTGTTAAAGATGAGTTTGGCAAATTAATAGATACATTTGGCGGGATTGAAGATATAAAAAATAAGCTAATTAAAACACCATTAGATCCATTTAAAACTTTTGAAGATGATCCTTTAAGGATTATGCGCGCATTCCGTTTTGCTTCTCAATTAAATTTTAATGTTGATCCAGGCATAATGATTGCTGCAAGCAAAATGCGGGAAAGACTTACAATTGTTTCTCAGGAACGTATCACAGATGAATTTTTAAAAATTCTGGAATCACCAAAACCATCAATTGGACTGCAGCTTCTTTTTAACTCAAGTGTGTTAGAAATTGTTTTTCCTGAGATTTATATAATGGCTGGAGTTG
>DASVGS010000094.1:0-5926 GCA_036379435.1 Ignavibacteriaceae bacterium | reverse complement strand
GGCAAATGTTCTAAATCTTTACGATCCTGAAAGGTTAAAAAATCCATTGAAGCAAAGAGATGGAATTTTTAATTCTGTTGACTGGAAAGCAGCTGATGCTGATATAGTTGCCGCATTATCTTTTGCTGGCAGTAAAGAGATTGCTGTTTTAACTCATACTATTACTTCACCTTCCTCACTAAAAGTTCTTGAAGATTTTAAAGTAAAATTTCCTTCAACTAAAATTTATTCTTACGAATTATTTAATGATTCAGTAAAAAATTCTGCCTGGAAAAAAACTAATGGCAGCGGAAATTATCCTTTAATAAAATGGGATGAAGCAAAAGTTATTTTATCACTTGAATCAGATTTTCTTGGAACTGAAGGTAATAAGGTTGAAACTGCAAGATTATTCACAGAAGGAAGAAATGTAGATTCAAAATCTTTTAACAGATTATATGCAATTGACAGCAGTTTGACCATTACAGGAATGAATGCAGATTACAGATTGCGTTTAAGACCAGAGGCTCAATATGAATTTGTAATGAGCTTGATGGATGAACTTGCTGTTAAAGGTGCTTTAAATACTCCCGTTAATCCATCAGTATTTTCGTTAACCGCTTTTGCCAATAAGTATAATATTAATAAAGATATTTTGAATCATTTAGTTTCTGATCTGGCATCAAATAAAGGTAAAGCAATTATAGATGCCGGAAACTCATTATCCGAGAATGTTCACATTGCTGTTAATGTTTTAAATGCTGCACTCGGCAATACTGCAATGTTCAGAAGTGATTCTGCATCGAATACTTTATTAGATTATTCTTCTCTGCAGGATATTGAATCACTTATCCAGAAAATGAAATCCGGTAATGTTGGTGTAATTATTCATTTAGATTGTAATCCTGTCTATCATTTTGCAAATGATCTTGGATACAAAGATGCACTCAAAAAAGTTGGTTTAGTTGTCAGTCTTTCGGAAAGAGAAAATGAAACAACTCACTTAAGTAACTTTGTGTTGCCGATTAATCACAATTTTGAAAGCTGGGGTGATGCTAAAACAAGAACCGGGGTTTATTCACTGCAGCAACCAGTTATTGCGCCGCTTCATGAAACAAGACAAAGTGAAGCTGTACTATTAACATGGATTAGCGGAAAACCGGAAACCTATACAGATAAGCTGTATCATGATTACCTGATGAAAAATTGGGAAACATCTATTTATCCAAATCTAAATTCAAAATTAGATTTTAAACGTTTCTGGCTTGGTGCTTTACACGATGGTGTTGTTCTAACTAATGAAAATGTCACTATCCCATCTCTTTCTCCTGCAGCTAGTGTACTTTTAAGTGGTACTTTAACAAATGTAAATGGTTTTACGGTTGTAATTAAAGAAAACTATACTCTTTCTGATGGTAGATTCTCCCATAATGGATGGCTACAGGAATTGCCTCATCCGGTATCAAAAATTACCTGGGATAATTATGCGGCCGGATCGGAGAAAACCTGCAAAGATCTAGGTGTGCAAAATAACGATGTAGTTGAAATTGAAATTAATGGTCGAAAAATTTCTTTACCAGTATTTATGCAAGCAGGTTCAGCTGATAATGTAATAACAATCGAATCAGGATATGGCAGAACTTTTTCAGGAACAGTTGCCGATAATGTTGGATTTAATGTTAATAAATTACTTTCAAAAAATCTCACTTATTCTCAGTGGATCTATTCAAACGCCTCTATCAAGAAAACCGGTGATACTTACAATTTAGCATCTTCGCAAGAACACCATGCATTTGATGATCCTAAAATCCAGGAACTACACAAAACAAGACATATAATTCAGGAAGGAACCGTTGCCGGATATATTAAGAATCCAAACATTATAAAAGAAAAACACCACGGTGAATTGAAAAGTGTTTATGATCCTCATCCATATACAGGTGTAAAATGGGGAATGGCAATTGATCTGAATAAATGCACTGGATGCGGAGACTGCGTAATTGCTTGCAATGTTGAAAATAATATACCTGTTGTTGGTAAAGATCAGGTTCTTAAGAGCAGGGAAATGCAATGGCTTAGAATTGATAGATACTATTCCGGTAGTGCCGATAATCCAAGTGTTAGCGTTCAGCCCATGTTGTGTCAGCATTGTGATCAGGCCCCATGTGAAAATGTTTGTCCTGTTGTTGCCACTACTCACAGTCCGGATGGATTAAATCAAATGGTTTATAATCGATGTGTGGGTACAAGGTACTGCTCAAACAACTGTCCATTTAAAGTAAGAAGATTTAACTTTTTTAATTTCAGAGATCATTTCAGAGATAGTTATCAGGAAAATCCAATAATTGCGTTGATGCATAATCCGGAAGTTACTGTCCGATCACGTGGAGTTATGGAAAAATGTACTTTCTGTGTTCAAAGAATCTCAGAAGCAAGGGCTGATGCAACACACGAAAAAAGAAATTTATTGGGCTCAGATGTTACTACTGCGTGTCAGGATGCATGCGGAACCAACGCAATACATTTTGGTGATATAAATGATAAACAAGCAGACTTTTATAAATATAGAAATCATGAACTAGGCTATTATGTACTGGAAGAACTTAACATCAAACCAAATGTTACATACATAGCTAAACTCAGAAATATCCACTCGGAGGAAGTATAGTGAATATTGATTACTCCCAAGAGGCACCAACAGTAGCAGGAAGACTGACACTTGCTCAAATTGAAGAGCTGGTTGCCAAACCAATGTCTACTAAGCCTGATAAAAAATATTTTATCGCGCTCTCAATTTCTTTATCTCTCTTGATTATGGGGGCAGTATTTCTTGGTTTTAGTTTGTACTATGGAACCGGTTTATGGGGAAATAATCAACCGGTAGGATGGGCATTCCCGATAGTTAACTTTGTTTTTTGGGTTGGTATAGGACACGCAGGAACATTGATTTCAGCAATCCTGTTTTTATTAAGGCAAAAATGGCGTACAGGTATTGCAAGGTTTGCTGAAGCTATGACGATATTTGCTGTAATGTGCGCGGGTATATTTCCTATTATTCACACCGGTAGACCTTGGTTAGCAGGCTATTTAATCCCTTATCCAAACCAGCACAGTCTATGGGTTAATTTTACATCCCCCCTTGTTTGGGATGTGTTTGCTGTTTCAACATATTTTACTGTTTCATTTGTGTTCTGGTATGTCGGATTGATTCCGGATTTTGCAACGATGAGAGATAGAACAGTCCCGAAGTTTAAGAAAACTATTTATTCTATTTTCTCGCTTGGATGGAGACATTCTAATAGACACTGGACCCATTATGAAAAATCTTATATACTTCTTGCAGGATTTGCAACCCCATTGGTTTTATCCGTTCATACAATCGTAAGTTTTGACTTTGCGGTTTCAATATTACCCGGCTGGCATACAACAATTTTTCCACCTTACTTTGTAGCCGGTGCAATTTTCTCAGGATTTGCCATGGTTGTTACCGTGCTTGTTTTTGTACGAAAGATTTTTGATCTACAGCATATTATAACTTTAGACCATCTTGAAAAAATGAATAAAGTAATTTTATTAACAGGTATGATGGTTGGTTATGCTTATGCAATGGAATTTTTTATCGCCTGGTACAGTGGAGTACAAGCTGAGCAATTTGTTTTTATTAACAGGGCGTTTGGACCTTATGCATGGGCTTACTGGATAATGGTAAGTTGTAACGTTTTATTCCCACAATTATTCTGGTTTAGAAAAATAAGAAGGTCTATTCCTATAATGATGGTTATAGTAATATTAGTTAACGTAGGCATGTGGTTTGAAAGATTTGTAATTACAGTTACATCTCTCAGCAGAGATTTTCTACCTTCCAGCTGGGCATATTACAAACCAACAATTGTAGATTTTGGAATATTGCTCGGCAGCTTTGGATTATTTTTTACATTGGTAATTCTTTTTACTAAATCTCTTCCGGTAGTTTCGATTTCAGAAGTAAAAGCTGTTTCCGATGGAGCACAGCCGACTCATCATGGAGGTGCTGATCATGAATAATGATAAAAAAATATTTGGTATTGCTGCCACATTTAAAACACCTGATGAAATAATTAATGCTGCAAAAAAAGTTTCTTCATCCGGATTTACAGATTTTGATGTAAATACTCCTTATCCTGTACACGGTATGGATAAGGCGATGAAAATTAAACCATCAAAACTTGGATTTGTTACTTTGGTGATGGGATTGTCCGGTGCTTCAATTGCACTTTTGTTTATGTACTGGACGATGTCTGTTAATTATCCGATGGTAATTGGCGGAAAACCATTTTTTGCATTGCCTGCCTTTATCCCGGTTACATTTGAATTGACCGTGCTGCTTGCAACCGTTTCTACAGTAATTGCAATGATCGCGTTATTTTTCAGATTGCCGGATAACAAGCATCCATTGCACGATACCGATTATATGAAAAGTGTTTCTTCTGATAAATATGGTATTGTCATTGAATCATCTGATCCAAAATTTGATGAAAAATCTGTAAATGATTTTTTGAAGGATTTAAACCCATTAGCAATTGAGGTAATTTATTTCCCACCTGAAGAATCTTATTCAATCTTTCAACCCAAGTTTATATTATTTTTAATTGGTGTTGCAGTTGTGGTTTCTGGTGGAACTTATATTACGTTAAATAAATTACTGTATACAGTGCCTTACAATTTTATGATGGATCAGGAAAAATTAAATCCACAAAAAACAAGTAATCTTTTTGCAGATGACAGGGGAATGAGAACTCCTGTTGAAGGCACAGTTGCAAGAGGATTTATACCCTATCCATACGCTGGTCAAACAAATCCCGCAGAAGTCTTATCAAATCCTTATATACCAACTAAAGAAAATTTAGAGCTTGGTAAATCTAAGTTCTTAACTTATTGTTCGCCATGTCATGGTAATTTTGCAGATGGTGACAGTAGACTTAGAGGGCAATTCCCGAATCCACCCACATTGCATTCTACCAGGGCAAGGGATTTTAGTGATGGAATGATTTATCATATTATTACTAATGGGCAGAATGTTATGCCATCATATGCATCGCAGGTTACAAGAGAAGAAAGATGGGCGATTGTAAATTATATAAGAGTTTTACAGAGAGCTAAAAATGCAAGCGACTCTGATTTAATTGAGATCAAAAAGGAGACCGGTAGCAATGTCACAAACTGATTTTCATTACCAGAAAAAGGATTTACCCGCCGGTTTATTTAAAATAGGAGTATTGCTTTTTATTATCGGTACTGCTTTAGCTTTGATTGGTTTTTTTATTGACCGGGAAAGAGCGGTATTTAATTATCTTGTAACTTATATGATGATAGTTAGTATCGGGCTGGGTTCATTGTTCCTGATTGCATTAGAATATATTGCCGGAGCAGATTGGAGCACTCCAATTAGAAGAATACCAGAATTTTTTGCCGGAGTACTACCTGTTTTATTAATACTTGTAGTACCATTATTAGTTTTTAATCATGATCTTTTCCATTGGGCTCATAAAGAAGCTGTTGCTGAAGATAAAATCCTGCAGGGAAAGGCTCCATATCTGAACATAACATTTTTTATCATCAGAACTTTTGTATTCATCGGATTATGGATATTATTTTATTGGGTTATGACACGCAACTCCAGAAAACAGGATGAAAGTAAAGATCAATCGCTTACAAGAAATAATATTAGATTGGCAGCAATTTTTATCCCGGTATTTGCATTAAGTCTTACCTTTACTGCAATTGATTTTATGATGAGTCTTGAGCCTCATTGGTTTTCAACAATCTTTGGAGTTTATTTCTTTGCAGGTATTGTTGTTGCTGCATTATCAGCAATTACATTGGCAGTTGTAAAATTAAAAGAGATGAATTACTTTGGTACTTGGATGAATGATGATCATCTGTTTAGTTTAGGTGCATTGCTTTTTGC
>DASVGS010000093.1:0-4087 GCA_036379435.1 Ignavibacteriaceae bacterium | reverse complement strand
ATAATAAAATTGTTGGATATACAATTATGAAAGATGAATACAATCATCTGGATGGATACGTAGCCGAAGCTGATTTAGGGCTTGGCTGCGGGCTTCCGACTGAATTTGCTGCAATTAAAAAGGGAGATACAGTTGTTGATTTGGGATCGGGGGCGGGTAATGATGTTTTTGTAGCAAGAGCAATTGTTGGAGAAAGCGGTAAAGTTGTGGGAGTGGATTTTACAAATGAAATGATTATTAAAGCTAATATTAATCTGGATAAACTTGGATTTAAAAATGTTGAATTTAAACTTGGTGAAATTGAATCTTTACCACTTTTAGAAAATTTTGCTGATGTTGTTGTAAGTAATTGCGTGCTAAATCTTGTTCCAAATAAACAAAAAGCCTTTAGCGAAATTTACCGCGTCTTAAAACCTGGTGCACATTTTTGCGTATCTGATATTGTTTTAAAAGGTGAACTGCATCCAGAACTAAAAAAATCTGCCGAAATGTATGCAGGTTGTGTTGCCGGTGCTGTTCAGCAAGATGAATATCTTAAAATAATTAATCAGGCAGGATTTGTTAATGCAGAAATCAAAAAAACTAAAGTAATTGAACTTCCGGATGAAGTGTTGAAAAAATATTTAAACGAAACACAGCTGAAAGAATTCAAATCAAATAATTTTGGAATTTTTAGTATCACAGTTGTTGCAGATAAACCAATTGAGCAAATGAATGGATGTTGTGATGACAACTGTTGTAAAAACTAACAAAATATTAATTCTCTGTACTGGTAACTCCTGCAGAAGTCAGATGGCGGAAGGTTTCCTAAAATCCTTTAATAAAAACCTGAAGGTATTTTCTGCCGGGACCAGACCCGCAGAAAAAATTAATCCATTTGCTGTAAATGCAATGAAGGAAATCGGGATTGATATAAGCGATGGAATTCCTGAAAATGTTGATAAATATATTTCTCAATCTTTTGATTATGTAATTACGGTTTGTGATAATGCAAAAGAAAGCTGTCCGGTATTTACAGGCGATGTAAAACATCATATGCATATTGGATTTGATGACCCCGCGGATGCTGTAGGGACAGAAGATGAGATTATGTTTGTTTATCGGAGAGTACGTGATGAAATCAAAATAGCTTTTTATGATTTTTATCTTAATGAGTTAATACATAAATGAGAACCATTAATAAAAGATTAAAATTTTTGGATCGCTATTTAACACTTTGGATTTTCCTAGCAATGTTTATCGGAGTGTTTTCCGGTTACTTGTTTCCATCCGTTGTAGATTTTTGGAATTCATTTCAGTCGGGTACAACAAATATTCCTATTGCAGTTGGTTTGATTTTAATGATGTACCCCCCGCTTGCAAAAGTTAAGTATGAAGAATTGCCGGACGTCTTTAGAAATGTAAAAGTGCTAACACTTTCTCTTGTGCAAAACTGGATCATTGGTCCGGTATTAATGTTTGTGCTTGCAATAATCTTTTTGCAGGATTACCCCGAATATATGGCAGGACTAATAATGATTGGTCTTGCACGTTGTATTGCTATGGTTATTGTGTGGAATGAACTAGCAAAAGGTGATACTGAATATGCTGCAGGACTTGTTGCATTCAATTCAATTTTTCAGGTTTTGTTTTTTTCAATTTATGCCTATGTATTCCTAACTGTGTTCCCATCGTGGCTTGGATTGAAAACTTTTGCAGTTGATATTACTATTGGACAAATAGCGCAAAGTGTTTTCATATATCTCGGAATTCCATTTCTAGCAGGAATGATAACCCGATTTGTAGCATTAAAACTAAAATCAAAAGAATGGTACGAAAAGAATTTTATTCCAAAAATTTCTCCGATTACATTAATTGCATTATTGTTTACAATCATTGTAATGTTTTCATTAAAAGGTGAATATATCGTTCAACTTCCACTTGATGTTGTAAGAATTGCAATTCCATTGGTAATCTATTTTGTTATAATGTTCTTCGTGTCATTTTATATGGGCAAAAAAATCGGTGCAGATTATAGTAAAACAGCAACACTTTCATTTACGGCTGCAAGCAATAACTTTGAATTAGCAATTGCGGTGGCGATTGCTGTGTTTGGAATTAACAGCGGTGAAGCATTTGCTGCTGTAATTGGTCCGCTTGTAGAGGTGCCAGTTTTAATTTCTCTGGTAAATGTTTCTTTGTGGATTCGCGAAAAATATTTCTAAAACAACCCGAATTATTGGAAACATAATGTGTTAAAGTTACTGTTTATTAAAAATGTAATAGGAATTGTTTATCTTTGCACCACTATGTTTAAGAATAAAAATTATTAGCTCGTCATTTCATCTCTCTAAGGCTTTTTAAGCAAGCCGATTGTTTTATTTATCCCAATTAATTACAAATCAAAAGAAAATTATAATGAGTATAATTAAAGAAATAAGAAATAGAAAAACATTCGCGATAATTAGTCACCCTGATGCCGGTAAAACTACGTTAACGGAAAAACTTTTATTGTTTAGTGGAGCAATACAGATAGCAGGTGCAGTAAAATCAAACAAAATAAGAAAAACCGCCACATCAGATTTTCAGGAAATCGAAAAGCAGCGTGGTATTTCAGTTTCAACATCAGTATTAAGTTTTAATTACAATGGATATAATATCAATTTACTTGATACTCCGGGACATAAAGATTTTGCTGAAGATACTTACCGAACACTAACTGCGGTTGATAGTGTAATTTTAGTTATCGACTGTGTAAAGGGAGTTGAAGAACAAACAGAAAAGTTGATGAATGTTTGCAGAATGCGAAATACTCCGGTCATCGTATTTATAAACAAACTTGACAGAGAAGGAAAAAATCCAATTGAGTTGCTTGATGAAATTGAAGCAAAACTTAATATAAAGGTTAGACCATTAACTTATCCTATGGGAATAGGAGTTAGTTTTAGAGGTGTTTACAATCTTTATGAAAATTCTTTTTCTTTCTTTAAAGCAAACAAACAAAGGATAGAAGAAGAAATAGAAAAATTTAATGGTATTGATGATCCTAAATTATATGACTGGTTTGGTGACGATGCTTTAAAATTAAAAGATGATATAGAACTTATACACGGTGCTTATGATGATTTTAAAATCAAGAATTATCTTAATGGAATTACTGCCCCGGTTTTTTTTGGCAGCGCTATAAATAATTTTGGCATAAAAGAATTGCTCGATACCTTTGTTGAAATAGCCCCGCAGCCTCTTCCAAGAGAAACTACAAAGGGAATGATAGATCCTGAGGATGAAAGATTTTCAGGATTTGTATTTAAGATTCACGCAAACCTTGATCCAAAGCATCGGAACCGGATTGCTTTCTTAAGAGTCTGTTCAGGAAAGTTTGAAAGAAATAAATTTTATCATCACGTAAGACTTAATCGTGATGTAAAGTTTCCGAACCCGGCATCTTTTATGGCGCAGGATAAAACCACTATTGATGAAGCTTTTCCCGGAGATGTAATAGGGCTTTATGATGTTGGTAATTTTAAAATAGGTGATACGATTACCGAAGGTGAAAATTTTATGTACAAAGGTATTCCAACATTTTCACCGGAAATATTTAAAGAGTTACATCTTGAGGATCCATTTAAATCCAAGCAGCTTAATAAAGGAATTTTACAGCTAACTGATGAAGGTTTAGCCCAGGTGTTTATTCAAAATGATGGTAACAGAAAAGTTGTAGGAACTGTTGGAGATCTTCAGTTTGATGTACTTGAATACAGGCTGTTAAATGAATATGGAGCACAATGCAGGTTCCGTCCTTTAAATTTTTATAAAGCCTGCTGGGTTATTTATGATAAGGAGGAGGATATAACCGAGTTGAGACGAATCCGATCTCATAATTTATTTTTAGATAAACATAACAAACTGGTTTACCTTGCTGAATCCTCTTATTCCATAATTAGTGCACAGGAAAAAAATCCCAAAGCAAAGTTTTTGTTCAGCGTTGAACATAATACTCAGACACACGAACTTGAGGATGAAGAGTAATTAGTGAAAGTGTAATCACTCTATTAAGGTCATTTCGAAGGAGTCTTCGACTGAGAAATCTGTTGCAATATTTAGTTCA
>DASVGS010000092.1:0-5137 GCA_036379435.1 Ignavibacteriaceae bacterium | reverse complement strand
CGGACTAATATTTACTGAAGCAACAGCAGTTTCACCCGATGGACGAATCTCACCCGACGATGTAGGAATATGGAATGATGAACAGGCATCTGCTTATAAAAGAATTACTTCATTTATAAAATCACAAAACTCTGTGCCCGGAATTCAATTAGCACATGCGGGAAGAAAAGCTTCTACTTTTTCACCATGGAAAGGTGTTGGAAAAGTTGAGATTGAAAACGGCGGCTGGCAAACTTTAGCACCCAGTTCAATTTCTTTTGCTGATAATTATCCCGATCCAAAAGAGATGAATGAGAAAGATATTAAACTTGTAGTAGATCAATTTGTCCAAGCAGCTAAAAGGAGTATCGATGCCGGATTTGAAATTATCGAATTACATATGGCGCATGGATATTTAGTTCACGAATTTCTTTCTCCTCTATCAAATAAACGAAAAGATAAATATGGAGGCAGCATTGAAAACAGGTGCCGGTTTGCAATTGAAATTGCCAGTGCAGTAAGAAAAGCTATACCTGATGGTATGCCGTTGTTCGCAAGAATTTCATCAACGGATTGGGTAGATGACGGATGGGATATCGAACAATCTATTTTACTTTCTAAATGGTTAAAGGAAACTGAAATTGATTTAATTGATTGTTCCAGCGGAGGAAATGTTGCAAAAGCAAAAATCCCTCTGGCACCCGGTTATCAAATTCCTTTTTCGCAAAGGATAAAACAAGAGGCAAAAATTCTTACTGGTGGAGTAGGACTAATTACCACTGCAGAGCAGGCAGAAGAAATTATCTTATCTGAAAAAGCTGATTTGGTTTTTCTTGCAAGAGAAATGCTGCGCGATCCTTACTGGACATTACACGCAGCAAAAAAATTAAATGTTGATCTTTTAGATTGGCCAAATCAGTATTTAAGAGCTAAGTAATTTTTTATTGATAGGTGTTTTGATTAAAAAGTTATAATATTTTATTTCTCACCTACAAAATATTATTTTATACCAATCATCAAATCTGATCCGAAAGAAGTATTTTTCCTTTCAATATTAGTAATTCCTGCTGCTGCATACCATTCCCTGATTTCTGTTTCGGTGAATGTATCACCATTCGCAGTGCCCACAAGCATGTTTAGCGAAAAGATTGTACCATAAAATGGTTCAGTTCTATTATCATTCATTATAAAATCACTTATGATTATCATACCTTTTTCATTTAAGGATTCTGCACATTTTTTAATAAGCATTTTATTTTGTTCATAACTATTTATGTGAATGATAGCTGATAAAAGAATCAAATCATATTTATGTTTAAAATTGTCCTGAAGGTAATTACCTTCAATAAATTCAAATTTGTTAAGTAAACCAGACTGTGTCACATATTTTTTGGTTAATGGAATTACATGCGGAAGATCAAAAACCACTGCTTTAATTGCAGGATTTTTTTTAACCATTTCCATTGAAAAAGCTGCTGATCCTCCTCCGATATCCAGCATTTTTTTTACCTGCCCAAGTTCAATCATCATTGAAAGAATTTCCCCCTGTTTTGTACCGCGATAATGCATCGCAGCAATAAATTGTTCAACCCATTCATCTTTTTCAGTTTTATTCTGATCACCTATAAATGATGTTCCATTTATAACCGAATCGGTAAGATGACTCCAGGATTTCCACAATTGATTTGTATGATAAAGATTTCCCATAAAATCGGGTTTACCCTCGACCAGATATTTTGATGATAGATCGGTGTTATAGAATTTCCCTTTGACCTTTCTAAGCAATCCAATTCCACAAAGTGCATTCATCAAACGATCAGTTGCCCGAGTATCTGTATTTATCTTTTGTGATACTTCATCGGAAGTCATCATATGGGTATCAATAATTGTAAAAATTTTTAATTCAAATGCTGTCAATATTATACGGCTGATCTGGAATGATGTAGCTATTTGCCGGATATTTTCGGGAGATTTAATTTCTTCCATCTTAAATTCTTTCAATCTACTTTGTTAAGGTTGGTTATAATAAAACAATTATAAAAAATTTATTATTTAAAATTAGTTATAATAAATTATTAATAATTTGGATTTTTTATCTTAGAAAAGCATAGTAATTAATACCTGCCAATAACATTTAATAAGGTGTATTGGGCAAACAAATATTTATACTCATTATTTATTTTATTGTATTGTGCCTGCAGGTAGTTATTGTATGCCAGTTGTAAATCCAGATATGTTGCTGCACCTAATCTGTAAGATTCTTTTTTTATCTGCCAGCTTTCTTTGGTTGCCGTCAAAGCTGTATTGGAAGCATCAAGTTGCTGCCGGGCAGTTTGTAAATCCAAAGCAGCAGTTGCAACCTGACTTTTAATATTTGACTCTAATGTCTTTAAATCCTCTTCATTATTCTTAACCTGCACTTCGGCTGATTGAATTGAAGTTTCAGTATTCCAATTTGAAAACACAGGTATATTTAACGAAAGCCCGAAACTATATATTCTTCTATTCATAAGATCAGAAGGTTGAACAGCACTTGATGAAAATCCGTAATTGCCTGTAAGTATTGGAAATAATCCACCGCGTGCAATGGTTAATTGATTTTGTGCACTCTCCTGTTGATATCTCATACTTTGTAAATCTTTTCTGTTACTTAATGCATATTCAATTAGATCTTCAGATTTTACATTTGTAAGTAGACTGTCATTTGCTGTTGTTATTGTTGAATCAAACTGATAGTTCTGAGATATATCAAGAGAGAGATAGCTTATTAAATTGATCTTTGCTTTTTCCAGATTATTTTTTGCCTGTAGAAAAGCAACGCGTGAATTTGCACTTTGAGCTTCCTGAGAATACACATCACTTATAGAAACCATTTTTAAATTATACATCTCTTTAACCCGGTCAAGCAGACCATTATTATAATCCAAGTCCTCTTGCTGAAAATTAAGCAGCTTCTGGTAACTAACAATCTGCACATACAGGTTTACAGTTTGAAGTATTACATCCTGCTTCAGTTTTTCAAGATTTAACTTTGCAGCTTCAAGATCGGATTTACTTTTGTTTATAGAAGCAATATTAGATAAACCATCAAATAGTGTAACATTACCCCTGGCTGAAACTGACCAGTTTCGCGAATCAATTTGTGATGGACCAATTGTTTGAGGATTTCCAAAATAATCGATTTGTGTTTTACCGCCATCATCACTGATTCTCTGCCAATTAAATCCGCCTCCGATATTTAAATTCGGAAGCAGGTTTCCGTATGCGTTTTTAATATTAGCCTGATAAGTGATAATAGAATTACTGTTTTTAACAACACTGCTATTCTGATTAACTGCTAAGTTGATAGCATCATTAAGTGATATTTTTTTTTGTGAATAAGTTTCTGCTAATCCACTTATTGTCATCATAATCAATATCAAATAAAAAAAACTTTTCATTTATAATTTCTTTCTATTTAAAGATTATTCATATCTAAGAGCTTCAATTGGATTAAGGTTTGCTGCTTTTCTGGCAGGATAAAAACCAAAAAATATTCCTATTACTCCTGCAAAACTTACAGCTATTAAAATTATTTCAGGTCTTATTACAGCAATCATGCTTGTATAATTATTTAATACGAACGCAATCGCAAATGATAGTAATACACCAATTATTCCGCCGGCAATACTTAACACAATGGCTTCAGTTAAAAACTGAATTAACACATCTGAGGTTCTCGCACCGACTGATAACCTGATCCCGATTTCACGAGTTCTTTCTGTTACAGAAACCAGCATGATATTCATTATGCCAATCCCTCCAACAATCAATGATACTCCGGCAACAGATGCTAAAAGTATAGTTAAAATCTTGGAAGTTTCAGTTGCGGCTTCAGTAAGTTCAGCCTGATTTCTTACCGTAAAATCATCATCATCACCGGGATTAAGATGATGTGCTTCCCTCATAATATTTTTTAGCTGTTCCTGTGCGGCTTCAATTTGATCTATAGAAATTGCGCTTGCCTGTATATATGATATATATCTGCCTCCGGTTAATCTATCAAGCACTGTGGTTGCAGGAGCTAAAATAATATCATCCATATCGTTGCCCATTGCACTTTGTCCTTTAGCCGTTAATACCCCAATAACTTTAAATGGCACATTCCGTATTCTGATCTGTTGTCCAATAGGATCTTCATCTGCAAATAATTGTTTTACAACTGTTTGTCCAAGTACAGCAACTTTAGCCCGGGATATAATATCTTTGTCGGTAAAAAAATCGCCTGTAGCTAAAGGCCAATCTCTTATATCAAGATAATTTGTTGCGACTCCCTGAATTTGTGTATTCCAATTTCCTATGCCTCCGATTACTTGTCCGCCTGATCTTACAATTGGAGAAACGGCTTTGATGAGTGTTGCTTCATCCTGAATTTTATTTACATCCTCCATCGTAAATCTATTTATACTGCCGGCACCCATTCTTATTCCCCCCGATGTGCTTGAACCAGGGAAAATAATTATGAGATTTGAACCCAGCGCTGATATTTGCTTTTCAACCTGAATTTGTGCTCCATCACCAATTGCAACCATTACAACAACTGCTGCCACTCCGATAATAATACCGAGTGCGGTAAGTAAACTGCGCATTCTTGATTTTAAAATGCTTTTAATTGCAACCTTTAAAAGATTTCTTAAGTGCATTCTTATTCTTTTTTAATTTTTGTAGAGAGGTTCATTTAATTTTTTTAATTCTTCCTCACCAATTAACCTGTCACTAATAGTAGAATCGCTGATTATCATTCCATCTTTTAATTCGATAATTCGTTTTGCAAATTTTGCAAAATCCCGTTCATGCGTAACAAGCACAATAGTAATGCCTTCATCATTTAATTTCTGAAACAATGAAAATACTTCAACAGACATTTTACTATCAAGATTTCCTGTGGGTTCATCTGCAAGGATTAATGACGGTTCATTTACCAGTGCTCTTGCGATAGCAACCCTTTGCTGTTGACCGCCTGAAAGTTGATTTGGTTCGTGATGAATCCGATCTCCCAATCCAACTCTTTCAAGAACTTCAATAGCTTTTTTGGCAGGATCTTTTATTCTTTCATATCTATCATACATTAATGGCAGTTCAACATTTTCTAAAGCTGTAGTTCTTGATAAAAGATTAA
>DASVGS010000091.1:0-3199 GCA_036379435.1 Ignavibacteriaceae bacterium | reverse complement strand
ACGCCGGGTGTTTCTTGAAAATAAAAAGTCCCATCAGTGTTAAAAATAGTATCAACCTGAAAAACACCTTGAGAATTTACAAGCGTATGGTTATCAACCTTCCCTTGTAAAGACTTTTTATTATTGATCGAAATCCGTGGTGAAATTGTAACCCCGGTTTCGTTATTGCTTGATACGTGAACAGGCGATTGATTAATTGGTCCGGAAACCACCGCATCCTGTAAATATATTTTTGTTATTACTGTAGATGGCGAACAACTGTAGACTAAAAAAACAATATACAAAATGCTTATTGCTAAAATTATCTTTTTCATTTTATGTCTCCTACGCAAAAATAAAAGTTTCCAAAATAATTGTTATTCAAATCTGTCTAGTTATTTTGAACTTGCATATAGTTTATCATGAATTTTTATTAATCGATTCGGTACAACTATTCATTGATGAACTTAATGCTGCAGCTGATATCCCTGCAAATACAAGAGCTCCAATAAGCACAATACCAACTATAAGCAAAATAGTATTTCCTGTATTGGAAGTTTCTTGCTCAACAGTTAAGATATCAGCAAAAGCAATCTTGCCGATAAAATCTTCTTCGTTGGTTGGCAGAATTCTCTTACCGTTTCCACTAAGTGAATCTGTTTCAAAGAAGTAATCACCCGATGCAAAAAAGTACTGATCATCATTAACAGTATTTATGTAAATGTCTTTACTGTTATCATTATTTGAAAGAGTATAGTTTCTAATAAAAGTATTTTTAGTCATTACTTCTTTTGAAGAACATCCAACGTAATTCAGTACAGCTAAAATACATATGATTGAAATTGTTTTTTTCATTTTTTCACCTTTGCATTTTACAAAACCCGATTCCAATCAGGAACCGGGTTTAATAAATGTAATAGCTATTTCATTAACAACATCTTTTTTGTTTGAACAAAATTATTTGCTCTTAAAGTGTATATATAAATTCCGCTTGCCAGTGATGAGGCATTAAAATCAGCCGAGTAATTTCCTGGTGCTTTGTTTTCATTAACTAAAGTTGCGACCTCGTTACCTAGTACATCATAAATTTTCAATTCAACATTTCCCGCAACGGGTATTGAATAATTAATCGTAGTTGTCGGGTTAAATGGATTCGGATAATTTTGTTCAAGTGTAAGTTCAGTTGGAACAAAAGATAATTCTTCATCACCTTCCTTAGAGAAAAATATCCTGTTATGCATTACAATTGTACCCTGGATGCTTTGAGCATTAAGATTATCATAAACAATTTTATCTCCATCATTCTTATCCCAGATTACAATTCTTAGTTTATCCGGCTGATCATTTGCAATAAGCAAGTAACCATAATTACCCTGATTATTTATTTTACCTGTACCTGTTAATGTTGCCAGTTGATTGTCTAACAACAGCCAATCGCATATATCACTTTCAAAATTCATATTTGCTTGTGGATATCTTATCGTAATCTTTCCGCTGGGCTGATACATTAAGCCGCGATCAATCATATTAAATTGAAAATATAATTTATCATTTGATTTTTTATCTAAGCTGTATGAACCTTCTAAAGAGTTTAGCCATCCGGCGCCAACTATAGTGCTTCTTGCATTTTGATCTCCAACGTTTAATACTCTGCCAAAAGTTTTGGGCTGGATAAAATTATTCTGTCCCATAACATATTCCGATAATGCCTGAAACTCTGTTATACCTTCAAGGATAGTTACATTTGTTGGAACAATTCCGATAAAAGCCATAATACTTAAAACCATTTCATTAGCAGTAACAGAATAAGTTGCAGCAGGATCAATCGGCATTCCGTTTATTTTTACCGAAACCAATCTTTCTTCGGCTGGCTTGGTTCCATCATACGCATATTCCATTCCTGAAACCTGCAGCAGGAATTCGTCATTAGCTTCAATCTCCGAAAGTCCGAAGGTCAACCCGGTCAAAATATCCATACCGGTCAAATTAAAAGTAGCAAGTTGGAATCCGAGAGTATTTACAAGATTAAATCCATAACCATTGAGTCTGAATAGATCACCTAATGTAAAGGCACCTTCGCAAAGTGGAAGGGCGATTGATCCACCGGCCTGCAAAGCAATATCGGTTGATGTGTATGAGCGGAAAGCATCAGCCACTAAATTGCCGGTAGGAGTATCGTGTGCACCAAGTGTTAAGAGATCTTTTGCTTCTTCTTCAAAGAATGAGCTTGCATAACCAAATGGTTGAGTAAAAAATGGTATGCCGTAAAATGATTCAATGTCAGTAATCATTCCATCAACAATTGCCTGTACAGTTGGTTCTTGCGGAATGTTTTCATCAATTGGGATTAATTGATAGTCTAGCAGTTGAACATTTGTGTTGTCAACAACTAACTTCATCTCACCGGCATATAAATAATTTGATCTTGCCTGAACGATCCATGTTGTTCCGCCGTCCGGATCAATCATGTTTATTGGCTGCTCATACATATAGTGATCATGACCGCCAACTATTAAATTTATACCTGCAACATTTGAGGCAATAAGTTTATCAAGATCGATCCCAAGGTGTGATAGAAATATTACGACATCACAATTTTCTACAGTACGTAAAGTATATACCATTGTTCCGGTAATTGTAAAGATGTCATCACTAACTACAGCAGGTGAAGGATTGGATAGTAGATTTGTTGCAGGTGTAGTTAATCCGAATATTCCAACTTTAGTATTACCATATTGTTTTATTACGTACGGTTTAATATAACTCTGCATTCCAATAATTGTTGGATCTGAAAAATCGATATTTGAAGAAAGCAAAGGGAATGCATCTGCAGGGTTTGGAAAAGCATATTGTAAAGAGCCAAGAAGTACTTCAGGTCCTAAATCAAACTCGTGATTTCCAAGTGTCATCGCATCAAGCCCTAATGCACTTAATAATTGAAGTTCTGGAACCTGAAAATATTTGTTGAAAAAAAACATCACCAATTGATATGTCACCAGCATGAAGGAACAGAACATTTGGTTCAGTCATTTTTGTCATTCCAACCAAAGTAGCTACACGTGAAACTCCGCCAAGTGTTCCTTTTAAATTTGCATCTCTTGGTCCAATTGCTTCTAATGTTGAATGTGAGTCATTGACATGTAAAATTGTCAAGGTATCAGGCTGCGATAGGACAATAGTTGAAAATATAAATGAGAAAAAAATAATTGAAAATAATTTT